>JAUWKC010000276.1 GCA_030607345.1 Planctomycetota bacterium
CCGAGGTCGAGCTTTCGTCCGTTTTCGCCGGCCAGTCTCAACGGTTCGGCAGAGAGCACGCAACTGCTGAGCGAATGCAGTCCCATCGGCTCACAGCCAAGCTCCTTAAGTGTTTGGCAGATGGGCGTGTTGACCTTATGAACGAGGGTATGCTCTGCTATCGTGAGCGTTCGCTGGTCGGTATAGCGGAGGCCCTGGACCCAGACGGTTTCGAGTCCAGCCTGGTTCATTGCATTTGTTATGGCCTTTCCGCCGCCGTGGACGATGATGGGCTGCATCCCGACGGTGGCCATAAAGGCGACGTCGGTGAGCAATTTTTTGCGCAGGGAAGGCTCGTCAAGCACGCTGCCGCCGAGCTTAACGACGACGGTCCGGCCTCGAAAGCTGCGGATGTACTCCATCGCCTCAATCAAAGCATTAGCCTTTGCAATAGCTTGCTGCACCTGTCAGACTCCTAAGAAACCGAAGGAAGCAAAACGGCAAGTTTATTACTGCCGGGCGAGTCCGTCAAGTCATAATTGGCGGGCTGCGGCGACAGTAATGCGACCTGGTTGACTAAGAAGGCGTTGACCGGCGATGAATAATAGGGTACACTTGTCGTCTGTTATGAGAGATAATTCTGATAGGCTGAGGCTGGTAGCTTTTGAAGTGACGCGTCGATGTGCTTTCAACTGCCGGTATTGCCGGGCAAGCGCGGGCTACAGCGTGGGGCAGCAGGAGCTGGCGACTGGGCAATGCAAGAGGATACTTAAGTCGGTGGCTGATTTTACCCTGGCTGGGGGGCGGCGCAGAAGCGGGGAGAAGCGTCCGCGGCCGGTCATAATTCTCACGGGCGGTGAGCCTATGGAGCGGGAGGATATTTACGAGCTTGGCAGCTACGGTTCGAAACTCGGCATGCGGATGGTGATGGCCACGTGCGGCTATTTGATTAACGACGAATCAATTGCCAGAATTAGAGAAGCCGGCGTATCGGCACTATCATTTTCTCTTGATGGCGCCTCTGCGGAGACGAACGACGAATTCAAACAGACCTCTGGTGCGTTTGACGCCATCATTACAGCGGCCGAGATTGCTGCAAGGTCGGAGATGCCCTTTCAGATAAACACTACGATTACGAAACTGAACGTGGATGAAATCTTCGGAATTGCGGAGCTTGCAAAAAAGCTGGGGGCGAACTGTTTCAACGCTTTCGCACTCGTGCCTACCGGCCGGGCCGAGCAAATGCGGGACCAGATTCTTGACCCGATTGAGTACGAAGCGCTGCTTAATGAATTGCTGCGGTTAAAACTCGAGTCGGAAATTGAGGTACGAGTCACTTGCGCGCCGGCATTTGCGCGACTTGTTCGGCAGGAAAAACTTGACCAGCTTACCGAAGGTGTAAGCGGTTGTATGGCCGGGAAAGGCTTTGGATTTATAAGTTACCGCGGCGACGTGCAGACCTGCGGATTTCTGGACATAGTCGCAGGTAATCTCCTTGAGAACGATTTCGATTTCGGCAAGATATGGACAGAGTCGCCGTTTCTTAACGAGATTCGCGACCCCTGTAACTACACGGGCAACTGCGGAACCTGTGATTACGTTGGAGTATGCGGCGGCTGCAGGGCGAGGGCGTTTGCGCTAAGCGGCGACTATCTGGCAGCGGACCCGGTTTGCGGTTACCGACCGAGAGCAGACAGATGACAGAGCGCTTGACGAAGCTGCAAAGGAGATTGTGCAACGCATTGCAGGACGGGCTGGTTGTCTGTCGCCGGCCTTTTGCGCGATTGGCTGAGAAGCTCTGCACCGATGAAAAGACCGTGCTGAATGAGACTGAAGCGTTGAAAAAGGCTGGGGTCATTCGGCGAATCGGAGCATTGATAGATTACAGGGCACTTGGACTCGTGAGCACTCTGGTGGGCGCTGCTGTCCGGAAGGATATGCTGGAGGCAGTTGCGTCGGCGGTGAGCGGGCTGGAGGGCGTTTCACATAACTATCAGCGGCAGCATAAGTACAATCTTTGGTTTACTCTCCAGGCTGAATCCGAGCGTGATATCGAATCGATACTGTCGGGTCTTTCTGCGGATTTTGGCGTCCAGTTTCACAGTCTGCCGGTCGAGCGTATATTCAAGCTGGATGTTCGGTTCGATGCCGTCGGCGAAACTCAGCGTTTGTCGCAGGATTTGGTCAGGGCGCCGAAGACCGAACGCGTCGAATTGGACCGAACCGAAAAGCTGATTCTGTCCGAGCTGCAGAACGACCTGGAGGTTACGGCAGAGCCTTTTGAGTTCTTGTGCGGTCAGGGTCTGAAGCAGCAGCAGGTGCTGAACACCATATCCGGACTGATTGAGCGGGGTGTCATTCGACGAATAGCAGGCGTGGTGGACCATCGCAAGCTCGGATACGCGGCTAATGTGCTGTTTTGCTGCAAAGTCGACCTGGAAAGGGTGGTTGAGGCCGGTCGGAATTTGTCCCGCTTCGGTATTGTGAGTCACTGCTATCAGAGAAGGACATCCGAAGACTGGCCTTATAACCTTTTTGCGATGATGCATGGCCGGAGTATGGGTGAAATTCAGCGTGTGATAAGCGAGTTTGCTGAGGCTGAAGAGATGGAATCTTATGAGCTGCTGCGTACCGGGACCGAGTTCAAAAAGCAGCCCGTCAAATACCGGTTCAGATGATGGCAATCGCCGGAAAATCTGTGGCTTTATTTCTATATACAATCCCTGGACACACCTGAGGGTAGCCTTGCAGGTGGGATGAGCAGACGTGAGGAGTGGTTGGCTTTCGAGTGCTATGGCTGAATACGGTTGCGGTATTTTGGGTTGCCGGGGCTTTTTGCGAATTGGTTTTGAATTGGCTTTGTTTTTTTGTGGTCGAAGGGGTGGTTTGTGTTCATAAGTGCTTGTTAGAGCTGAGGTTACAGTCGTTAGCAGCCCTTTGGAAATTGGCTTTGTTTTGCATAAAAGGTATTGTTTTGTGTGCGCGAG
>JAUWKC010000248.1 GCA_030607345.1 Planctomycetota bacterium
CGCAAAAAGGAGACCAGACATGCGACAGAGAACCAAAAGGTTCGTATTTTTGCTCGAGCAGGTGCTTATTATCTCTCAGGCTACCGGTGCGGTCCCTGCGGACCTGGTCGGCCACTGGAAGCTGGACGAAACACCCGGGTCAAGGGCGGCCGATGCCGCTGCCAGGGGGCACGATGGCGTGCTGCTTGGCGGCTTGTCCTTTGACGGCAACTCGGTTGAGGGCGTAATCGGCAAAGGGCTTTGTTTTGATGGAGATGACGACCGTCTTTATATCGACGGAATTTCTGTGCCGACCGGAACTTTCACCATAGCATTCTGGTTCAAACCGGACTTTGACCTTCGCGGCGATGTCGGCCGCGCGTATATGACGTTTTGGGGCGGACCAGCCAGACCTCAGGGAGACAAGCCTTATTTCGTAATCGGCAAAGCCGAAGGCGCCAGAATGCGTCTGTATATCAGTGTGGGTGAAACACAACAATATCTCGACAGCGTCACCGACTCCTGGAGCGCCTCAAAATGGTACCACGTTGCCGCTGTCTATGACAGGGGCTACGCAAAGCTTTACATCAACGGGGTGCTCGAAGGCAGTGCTGTGCACGCAGGCAGTCACTACGGCTCGTCGGGGTTTTACGTCGGCGGCAGGCGAGACCTCGGTTCGAACTTCGAGGGCAGCTTAGACGATATCCGCATTTACGACGAGGCCCTGAGCGAAGCTTTGATAAGAGACCTGGCGGGACTGGACCCGGCGCCGCAGAGTCTGGCAACGGCTTTTACAAAAGCCCGGGAACTGATGGCAGAGGAACCACAGCGAGCGATTGCCCTTATTGAAAGCAAGCTCGCCCAACTGCAACAGTGGCGCGAGCAAATTCCAGACAGATATGTGGCTCGCTGCGAGGAGCTCTCGTTCGACCTTCACTTTCTTCTGGCCAAAGCCAAAGAGCGTGCCGGCGTGGATAAACAGGCGGTCGAAGCAGCCTATGAGCGTGCGTTCGAACAGGGCAGCCCATCTTTGTCGGCCTCTACATCGGTCCTGCTGTATTTACTCGAGGACGGGCGAACAAAGGGGTTTGAGACTGTTATTGGAGCGTTGAATCGAGACCACAAGCGGTTTCCTGGAAAAGTTGTGGAAACAGCCGAGCAGATGATAAATCACAGCAGGCCGCAAGAGACGATACGATTGCTACAGGCGGTTCTTGATGCGGGCGTAAGCAAAGGTTCTTCCAGCGCCTCTGCGGGGCAGGCTAAGGTTCCGCAACTCTATTTTCAACTGGCCAGGGCCAAAGAAGCAGCCGGCGCCGGCACGAAAGAGGTTGCCGACGCCTATGCCAGAACCTTCGGCGCTTCACAGCATGGTTGTGTTCGGGAGCGAACAGCCGGCTTGATTTGGCTGCTGGAAAACGACCAGCGGCAAGAGTACGACCAAATACTGGGCCGTTTTACCCGAAGCGGCGGCGCCAAGAGCTCTGCAAAGATAGCAGCCGAAATTTGCCGACACTTCGAGTCTAAAAAGGATTGGCCCGGGTTCGAGGGTTTTCTCGATGCATTGCTCGGAGAGACAGAAGACTCGTTCGGCTGGGCGTTGTTTGTAGAGTCGTGTATCACAGATAAGACAAGTCCCTGGGCCAGGGCATACATTCGCTACCTTGATGAAAAACCCAGGGTAAAATTCGGTTGGGACTGGACTGCTGAGAGGTATGTGGCTGCACGCAAATTTCACAAGGCCATTAACCTTTACCGTGACATTATCGAACACTGCCAGAACAAGCAGCACAAGCGAATGCTCCGGCTCAGACTGTGCCGATGCCTGTTTCTGGCTGGTCAATACGGAGAGGTTGTCAAGACGGTTGACGGCCTGACCGGCGACAGCACAACAGGCGATGACAAACGCACGGGAGAGGCAATGCTGATGAAGGGTCGGGCATACACGCACCTTGGCGAGCCACAAAAAGCAACGGAAATTTTCTCAGTCGTGATAAAGAACCGACCGGCTACGGACCATGCAGCCGAGGCTGCTTTCTATCTGGGCTACTGTTACGTGCTCCAGGAACAGCGCGGCAAGGCGACAGAGCTGTTAAATGAAGTGGTCAGCAAATATCCGAAGAGCAGTTATGCGAGCAAGGCCGGGTTGTGCCTGGCCCGCATTGCCGATGCAACTCAGTAAGAAAGCAAAGTGTCTTTCGGAGTAATGCGGTTGACGAGGCGATGGGGCATATTTTTGGCGTTGAAAAGAAGGTTCGAGATGCAAAATAGACATAAGTGCATGATTTTTCTTGTTGTGGCGTTTGCTTTGGGTTCCGGTTCGACTGCGGTGCGCGCAGATGTGGATGCGGATTTGGTGGCGCACTGGACGTTCGATGAGATGAGCGGCACAAGAGTAGGAGACATCAGCGGCAACGAATACCACGGAACGGTGGTGGAGGGAAAGCCTGATTGGGATTATGACGGCAAGTATGGTGGTTGTATGGATTTTGACGGGACTTACGGAGTAAAAATCCCGGCCGGGTTGTTCAGTAATATCAGCACAGCCGTTACTATCTCGATGTGGGTAAAAGGTCAGGTAAACCAGCCCGACCGAGAATGCGTGTTGTTGCAGGCGGGTACAAGGAAAGACCAAGAAAACCACCCTGTTATAAATGTTTATGCCGACTGGAAGGACGGCGAGGTGTCCGTCGCCACAGGTTACGAAGATGACCAAAGTGAAACCTGGTCCGATGCGACAGTGCCGGATTGGGCTGGCCAGTGGAACCACTATGCGTTTGTTTCTGACACGGACGACCCCTGCCAGGTAATATACCATAACGGTGAGGTCGTGACGAAAGGCACGGCGCATTCGGCAATGACCGGCATAACAGAAGCCTTTATCGGTATGGGCGCAGAAGGAGAACGCAGGCACTACATCGGGCAATTGGATGATATCCGGATTTACAGCCGGGTGTTGAGCCCACAAGAGATTGCCGAGCTGTATATGTATGACCCGGTCCCGCCAGAGCTGAAAGGGACGGTTGAGCGGGCACAGGAGCTTTCGGAGCAAAAACCGCAGCAAGCAATCGCTTTTATCAAGAGCAAAATTGAGACGTTGAGGCAATTAGGCAATAGCAATCCGCAAAAGTACATACTGTACTTGCCGCGGTTGTCTTTTGACCTTCATTTTTTGCTGGCCAAGGCGCAGAAAGCGGCTGGTTATCCTGATGGAGAGGTTGAAACCTCGTACAGGCAGGGGTTCGAACAAGGCATACCTTCGCTGGCGAGTTTCGCGTCTGTTTTGCTGTGGTTGTTCGAAGGCGAGAACACACAGGAGTATCAGCGGGTCGTTTGGTCTTTGCTCGCGTATGATGAGGATTACCTCGAAG
>JAUWKC010000130.1 GCA_030607345.1 Planctomycetota bacterium
GGCAGAATTTGGCCATCAGCATCATCCCATTGTTGGTTGTCTCAGCCGAGCCGTCCATCTTCGCAAACGCATCGACAAGTTCCATCAGTTCACCGTCAGGGTCGCCTTCGCTGAGATGATGTGCCGGATTGACGATGCCTGAATCCAGACCGCAGGCCATCGCTTTGTGTACATAAGCACGCATCACGCCTATCTTTCGCGCCGGAAGGTCTCTTGCACAGTTGCTTATACCGCCTGTAAAGTGTACGCCCTGCATTTCAGGGTCGCTCTTTATCTTCTTTATCGTCTCGAAGCTCTTGTATGTGTAGCTCGCCTCGCCGGGGCTCATAGGCATATCTATCGCCAGCGGGAATATGGTCGAGTCGAAGAAAATCTCCTCCGGTTTGAAACCGTATTTATTCACCGCTTCGGCGAAAATCCGTTTTGCCAGAGAGTAAAGCTCGTCAATCGAGTGTGTTCCGCCGCCTTCACTCATCAGCATCCCGACAAACGCAAAATCATAACTGCTCTTGAGCGGCAATATGTTATCCATCGTATAAATTTTGACCGAATTTATGAGCGGCTGCCTGACAGGCTCATCACTGTTGTACCATTGTTTCAAGCCGGCTTTGAGCACGTCGTCGTCGCTGCTGTCGATACAAACAGCCGCGCCGCTTCCCCACTTGCGAACCATTTCCACATATTCACGCATCATATCCACCGCTACCTCCGGACGGTCCTCGCCGAAGGCGTCGAGATTGAGCGCAATATAATCGACGCCGGCTTTCGCCTGCGACTCAATCAGCCCACGGATGTAATCGAGCGCCTCGCTGTCTTTGCTATAGGCCTCGGCACCCATCTCGGCCAACTGTTTCATTATCCTGCCTGTCCTCGGAATTGAAGCGTGAACCGATTCGCCAATCACAATAAAAGACTTTTCCATTCTGCTCTCCATTTGCAAAGTGTCTCATTAAAAACCAATAGTACGCTCTAAGCTGGTTCCCAAGTATCTCGTGGCTTGTTTCTCGTATCTCGACTCACGATTCACGAGATACGATTCACTTCTGTTCCAGGTCGTAGAAAGATGTTTTTCGCACCTCCGCCGACGGCATCATCCTGCTGTGGTCCCTCGGTGGACGGACTTTCTTCAGGTTTTCCAGCCGGCCTATTTCCTTCAAATGCTCGTAAATCTTTATCCAGCCGCAGTCCTTTTCCGGGTCGACTTCACATTTGCCTTCGCGGGCGCCGCCGCACGGACCATTCAGCAGACCCTTCGCGCACGAAGTAACAGGGCAGATGCCGCCCGTGTAGTCCAGCGCACAATCACCGCCCGCCTCGCACCGTTCCTCGGACGGCCACAACCGCTGAAGTGCGCCGCGCGAGACAGTATTCGCCGCCGGGTGCACCGTCTTGTCCACCACCCTGGCAACGGCCTGCACTCCGATGCCGCAGCTCAATATCAGCATAGAATCGGCCTGTTCTATCTTGTCCATCTCTCTGGCCAGCCGGGTAGCCACCAGCACCTTGTTACAGAGAAAATCCACCAGGCACACGCCGGTAATACTTTTGCCGGCCTTTTCCAGTTCCACTTTCATCGCCGAGAGAGCCTCCTGGCCGCCCGTCTTGCACACTTCGGCACACCCGTTGCAGGCCAGAAGGTAGATATTCTTCTCACCTGCCACAGACTCCAGTATTTCATCTATCGGTTTATCTTGTGTGAACAGCATCTTTGAGTTCCTCAAGTACCGCGTCAATAATTTGCGGAATCTTCTGCTCGATTATCTCTGTCAGTTCCAGCCCGCAGGCTATCTGCTCAGGTTCTACTCCGATTATTACGATTTCATCCGGCGCCGTGCCGACCTTGTCGGCGGCAACCAGCGCGTCAATCAGGCCAATCTGATGCAGACTGATTCTGCCCCCTTCCTCTTGCCGCAGCGCCTGCACCCAATTATGTATCCCCTTCGCCCTGAACCGCGTCTTGTAAATAGTACCGCTGCTTCGGCCGCCCCTGACTGCGTCAATGATGACCACCTTTTCCAGCCCTTGCTCCAAAAGCAATAGGTCAAGCCCCGCCGTTCCACCATCGACAACTTCCACGTTCTCGCCAAGGCTGCGATGCTGCAACTGCTGCACGACATGCACACCCACGCCCTCGTCTTTCAGCAGCAAGTTGCCCAGACCAAGCACCAAAATGCGTCCGCAGTCATTGCCCGGCCCGGCCTTCCGCAGCGATTCTGTTTTTGTCTTCACGTCACACAACTCTAAAGACCCCCAATTTGGCTGCCCTTGCGTCGAGCAGGTGCACCGAACAGGCTAAGCAGGGGTCGAACGACCGCACAATTCGCACCAGTTCGAACGGATTATCTCTGTCCCTGACTCTTGTGCCTAATAGTGCCTGCTCGACGGCGCCGCCCTGCTCTTTGTCATCCTTCGGAGAGGCGTTCCAGGCCGTGGGAGTAATCACCTGGTACCTCTCGGTCTTGCTGTCTTTGATGCTTATCCAATGCCCGACCGCACCTCGCGGGGCTTCCGTCAGGCCTGCACCTTCGCCCGTCTCCGGGATTTGGCTCTCAACTATCGTCGGCTCAGTCGGCTTCAACGCCTCCAGCCAACCGACCATACTATCGGCGACGAGTTTCGATTCGAGCGCCCTTGCTGCGTGCCGCCCAAGAACTGAAAACAGACCGTCCACCTCGACGCCTAATTCGCTCAGCAGCGAATCAATCAGCTCTTTGCACTTGCCGTCGTGCCGCACATAGTTGTTTACCATTCGCGCAAGCGGCCCGAGCTCGCAAACCTTGCCCTGATACCGCGGCGACTTAATAAATGAATATGCCTGGCTCTTTGTAGGCTCCGGTTTGGTATCGCTGTAGGCCGGGTTCTTGCCGGACTCTGAATCGGCGTACCAGGAATGCTTCAGGTCCTCGGTGATGTTGGCCGCGTCGAACGGCTCGGCCTGCAGTTGAGGCGAGACTATCCCGGCCTTGAACAGCTTGCCCGTCGGCAGTTCAAAACCGCCGTAAGCAACCATTCTCTTACAACCTGTCCCTATCTCGAAGTAATCAGGATAGGCTTTTGCCACGGAGATAACGTCGGGGATATACGTGTTGTCCACAAACTCGCGGATTTCATTCAGCCGCCACAGGAAATTGGTTATCTTGTCCTCCGTGGGCGTTTCGGTAACACCGCCCGGCACAATGCCGACATTATGCGGCATCTTGCCGCCGAAAATCGACAGCATCTCCTGGCATTTGCGCCTGATATTCAGCGCCTGGATATAGTTGTCCGCCAGTTGTGCGTTCTCCTGGCCGACTATGCGGTAGTCTCCTTCGTAACGCGGCACGAAGGGGGCCATGTCGCCCATCGCTGCGACCGTGTCTACATAGTCCAGCGCTGCAAGATGATAGAAGTGCAGAATGTGTGACTGCAGAAAGTTCGACCCGAAAATAAGCGCCCGAATCAGCTTTGCATTGTCTGGAATCTTATCCGTCAAACCAAATGCATCGTCAATACACAACGCCGAAGCCGTGGCGTGAGCCGTGGGACAAACACCGCATATTCGCTGCGTCAATCTGCACGCGTCCCGAGGGTCTCGCCCCTTAAGTATTATTTCAAAACCTCGAAAGAGCGTCCCAGCACATCGCGCCTCCTTTACCACCCCCTCATCGACAACCGCTTCGATGGCCATATGACCTTCAATCCTGGTTATTGGGTCAATCTTTATCTTTTTCCTCATTTGAGGTCCTCGAAAGTAATCTTTTCGTAAATCGGCGACGTACCATCCGGAAACTCCGGCTCGACACAACCCAGACAGGGAGAGCCGGCCCTGACGCACCAGTTTACGCCGTTGTTCCACTGTCTCAAAGGACAGTCGGCATAGGTATAATGTCCCCTGCAACCCAACTGATAAAGGCAGCCGGCGTCGCCCAGCTTCTCAGCGAATTTACCCTTGTCGAAGTCCGCCCGTCGGGGACAATTCTCGTGAACCAGCTTGCCGTAGAAAAGTTTCGGCCGGCCAACGTCGTCTAAATCCAGCGCCTCCGCGCCGGACAACATAATCACCGATATTGTCCCCGTAAACCACTCCGGATGCGGCGGGCAGCCGGGGATATTTACCACCTGTGTCTCAATACCTTTCTCATCGAAAACCGCCTGAACGCCCTTGCACAAGGTCGGGTTTGGCTTCGCCGCCGGAATCCCCCCGTAAGCGGCGCATGTACCCAGCGCGATAGTCAGTAAGGCGCTTCTGCCTAACTCGGCAACGCTTTGCACAATCGTAACGTGCTTGCCGTCTATCTCGCCGATGCTCCCGTAAAGCCCGTTCTCGGCGGTCGGCACTGCGCCTTCCACCACCAAGATGTATCCGCCTTTTCTGTCCTTTTCCGTGTCCTTGAGAACTTTAATCGCCGGCTCGCCCTGGCCTGCCATTATCGTCGCGTGGAATAGCAGCCTGAGTTGATGGCCCGGCACAAGCTCGTCAAGCAGCAGGTTCTGTATCTTCGGGCTCACTGCGTTCAGAATCGACACGGAACAGCCGGTGCAGCCCGCCCCCTGCAGCCAGATTACGGGATATTCTTTCGTACTCATTTTATCTCCTGGTTTTGCATCTACTTCGATGCAGCTTATCGCCGAAGACATCCTGAGGCCCGATGCCTCTTTCGGCCTTATCCTCAGCAGTGTGCCTGCTTATGTGCAGCAATATGCTCCTTAGCAATACCCCGGTTATAATTACGTCCACTGTCATTTGATGTTCTCTGCCTACAGGCCGGCTCCGTCGAGAATCGCCGGTATCTTGTCTTCCCAGCCCAGCACCATCAGGTGCACTCCCCCGCAGCAGTCTTTAATCTCCTTAATCGTTCGTACGGCAATTTCTACAGCGGTCTGCCCGGACCTGGTCTTCTCTTTGTCCTTTTTCAGTTCGTTGATAAGCTCATCCGGCACGCTTACCCCAGCCACATTCGCGTTCATATATCGCGCCATACCCACCGACTTCAGTATGACTATGCCTGCCATAACCGGCACGTTAAGGTGCGAGACCTGCTCCATAAACTCCCGGAATTTATCCGTATCGTAAACAGCCTGCGTCTGGAAAAACTGTGCCCCGGCCTTGACCTTCTTCTCCATCTTCAGAATCTGAGGTTCCAGAGGGTCCGCTCCCGGCGTAACTACCGCCCCGACAAAAAATTCCGGCGACCCGTCAAGTTTATTGCCTGTCAGGTCCCTGCCTTGCTCCAAACCCTTGGCCGTCTGAAGCAACTGCACCGAATCCAGGTCAAAGACCGGTTTCGTCTGGGGATGGTCGCCAAGCTGCGGATGGTCGCCCGTCAGGCAAAGCACATTTCGTATTCCAAGTCCGTAAGCGCTCAAAAGGTCCGATTGCAACGCCAGGCGGTTTCTGTCCCGGCAGGTCATCTGGAGTATCGGTTCCAGGCCCCTCTCGTACAGAAGCCGGCAGGTGGCAAGCGAGCCAAATCGCATCACCGAACTCTGCAGGTCCGTCACGTTGAACGCAGTTATCCTGTCCTTAATAGCTTCAGCCTCGTCAAGGACCTTCTCGATGTTTACCCC
>JAUWKC010000224.1 GCA_030607345.1 Planctomycetota bacterium
CCACTCTGTTCAGCCATCGGTGGAATACTCCACAATGTAGCTGTGCGGACACACCTCGCAACCGCCGCAGTCGGACCACTTGATTTCGTATTCAGTTTCTCCGAGCAAAATCTCGCCGCCGTTCGGACTCAGCACCTTGGGAGCAGACTCTTGGACTATCAGCTCCGCCTCTGTTATACTCGCCGACGGAGCCTCCAGCATGTGACCTCCAATAAAAATCAGGGGCGACAAATACAGCTTTAATTCGCCCTCACCATCCAGCAACAAGTCCCAGTTGGCGCCAAAATGCCTCTCGAAAGATTCCTCCACCGTAAACGACCCGTCGTAAGGACCAATGAAGATTGTCCAACATCCCGGGTCGCTGTCCATGTACGCTTCAATCTGGGCCGGCCAATCAAAGTAAGGAAACACCGGCCGCTCAACACCATCACCGCACCCCAAACCCGGAGTAATCGTACCGCTGCACCGAAACCGCACATCGGCTATCGCCGCGAAACTCTGGCCGAAGTCGCACGCCTCGGTCTTGCTCCCCGGATACGGAATAGGCCCAATAAGACCCGGCAAATCGATACTTACCGTCCTGCCCGCCACCGTCGCTGAAAGCACCCCCACGAATACCGCAACGGCAAGATATGCCCACCGCTTCATTTTACTGTTACCTCCACGAATCACGCTATTCCAACCTATGCTCTACTATAGGACCATTCAGCCCCGTGTCAACCAAAAAAACAAGGAAAGACAAGAAAAAACCTCACAAACCGTCCGTATCATCTCCCATAAAGACAACCCACACATTTTTTATTAGCATAACCCGCTGTTTTGCTTATAATCCGACAAGTCGTCCCACGCCGCAAAACGGTTGATAAATGAACTTTGGCAGGTTGAATATGGTTGAAATCAAGGGCTCAAGCTGGCAGCAGCGGTACTCGGCGACCGCCGTCTTCACGCTGCGCTGCAAAATCCTCGACGAACCGACAATGCTCGGCAGGCTAACCACCGCCATCGGCCAGGCCGACGCCCACCTCGGCCAAATCAAGCTCATCGACCTCGAAGCCGACCACAAAGTCAGGGACATCACCATCTACCTCGAAGACAAAGACCGCCTCGACAATTTGCTCGAAACCGTAAGCGCCCTCGACGGCGTTGATGTCCTGAACGTCCGCGACGAAATACTCGAAACCCACAGACGCGGCTCAATAGAAATCGTCAGCACCGCAAGACTAAAAAGCCTCACCGACCTGCGAATGGTCTACACCCCAGGCGTCGCCTTGGTATGTCAGGAAGTCCAAAAAAGCAAGGACGCCGCCTGGAACTTCACAGGAATCTGCGACCGAATCGCAATCGTAACCAACGGAACCGCTGTCCTCGGACTCGGCGACATCGGACCGCTCGCTTCGCTGCCCGTTATGGAGGGAAAGGCCTCAATCCTCGCCGAGTTCGTCGACGTAAGCGGATTCCCCATCCTTATCGACGCAAAAGACCCCGATGTATTCGTCGAAACCGTCGTTAGAATTGCATCCGGCTTCGGCGCCATCCAGCTCGAAGACGTCGCTGCGCCCGCCTGCTTCGAAATCGAAGAAAAGCTCAGCCGTCGGCTCGATGTCCCCGTCTTCCACGATGACCAGCACGGAACCGCCACTATCGTCTTGGCCGCCCTGATAAACGCGCTAAAACAGATGAAAAAAGACCCCAAAAAATGCTCCGCCGTTATGCTCGGCGCAGGAGCAGCCGGAATCGCCGTCAGCAAAATGCTCCTCGAATACGGCATAGGAGACATCGTCGTCTACGATTCAAAAGGCCCGCTCTACCGCGGACGCACCGAAAATATGCACCCCTACAAGCACGGGCTCGCCGAGATCACGAACAAAAACAACCAAAAAGGACCCCTCGCCGAAGGCTTCGTCGGCAAGGACATCTTCATAGGGGTATCCCGCCCGAATATGGTCAGCAGGCAAATGGTATCCTCAATGGCCCCCGAGCCCATCGTCCTGCCCTTGGCCAACCCCATAGGCGAAATAACCAAAGAAGAGGCTCGCCATGCCGGCGCCGCCCTCGCCGCCGACGGCCGAGATATTAACAACGCCCTGGCGTACCCCGGTATCTTCAGAGGCGCCCTCGACGCCCGCGCCACCCAAATCAATATGCCAATGAAAGTAGCCGCCGCCAGGCAACTGGCGCAACTGGCGCCGGACGGCTCCCTCTTGCCGGACATCCTCGACAGGGAAGTGCACAAGAAAGTTGCCCATGCCGTCGCCGCCGCCTGGAACGCCTCAAATGCAGCTCCGCCGCACTAACCGCGAACCGGTTCCGATAAAAACCCGGCTCCCTGTGCTGCTGAAACACACAAATATAATTTCAACGCTAAATCGCAATGTGTTTGTTGAGCGCAAGCCGAAAATAGTATATGGTAGCCCTTCCGATATAGGCAGGACCGAATTGAAACTGCAGAGGCTCTTATGGAACTGATAAAGAGAATAAGACAAACCGAAGCACAGGCAAATCAAATTGTCGAAAAGGCAAAAGCCGACGCCGTAAAGCAGGCCGAGCAGGCCGACCAGGCACACCGCCGGATGCTCGAACAGGCCGAAGAACAAAGAAAAAAAGAAATGCAGGCCGCCCTGAAACAGGCCGAGGAACAAGCCCACGGAGAAGTCCAAAAACTCCACGCCCAGGCAGAAAAAAACCGGCAGAAACTGCATCATAATACCGACGCCAAACGCCGCCCCGCAGTACAAAAGGTAATCGACTACTTGAAAGGCTAAAGTATGGCCATAATGCCTATGGCGAAAGTCATGATTGTCACACATCGCAGCCAGGCCGCTGAACTCCTTGAGCGGCTCCAGGCTGAAGGCATCTGCCAGATACTAAACGCCGAACAGGCCGTCGTCAGCAAAGACACACCCGAACTCGCCGAAAACATCGAACGCCCAAAAGATATCGAAGAGCTGCTCGCAAGGCTCGAAAAAACCCTCGCCTTCCTGAAACAATTCGCCGAGCCACGAAAAGGTCTTGAAAACATGCTCGCGCCGCGCACCGTAGTCAACCGGCAGCTCTATAATCAAGTAACCTCCGACGAGAAAATCCTGAACGTCGTTGACCAGTCCGAACAAATCCGGGCAAAAATAGATAAGTTGAACGCCGATTGCGACGACCTCAACGCAGCCGTCGAAATGTTGACTCCCTGGAAGAGCCTTGAAACCCCGCTGCAGGAAATTGGCCTGCTTGACCGGACAGTCTGCCTGCCTGGTATGCTGCCGGCCCAGAATCTCCAGGAGATGCAGGACCGGATGGCCGAGCTCGGCGCCGAAATACAGCAGGTTGGAACCGCCGGCAGCGCCTGTGCCTGCCTCGTCGTTTCTTTGAAACAAACCGCCGCTGACGTCCAGAAGATGCTCCGCTCAGCCGAATTCGAACCCGTCAGCTTCGAATCGATGACAGGAACCGTTGCCGAAGTTCTAAAACAACACGACAGACAGCTTGCCGATGCACACGACCAGCTCCGCCGGCAATACCAACAGGCCGCGGCCCTGGCCGAGAACTTCCTCAAGCTTCAAATCCTCTGCGACCATTACAGCAATCTGCTCAACAGAGAAAACACCAGGGGTACGGCCCCGGCCACACGGTGCGCCGTTATCCTTGAAGGCTGGGTCAAAAACAAGAACTACCAGAGGCTCGAAAACGTCGTCGCCGGATTCGAAGCTGCAAACGTCACGAAAATCCAACCCGCAGACGA
>JAUWKC010000293.1 GCA_030607345.1 Planctomycetota bacterium
CCGTGGGATACGGCAAAATCGCTCGACGACGACAAAGCAGTCGCCCGGACCACAACGGCAATAAGTGACGTTCTCGAAAGAATCGCACAAACCGCCGAGAAGAGGTTCTACGACGTGTTGGTCCTTGACGAGATTGTATTCTGCCTTTCCAGGGGCCTGGCCGCATTCGGTGATATCAAGAAAATCATCGACCGTAAGGACCCGGCAGTTGAGATTGTAATGACCGGCCGAGGCGCAACAAAGGAGCTCATAGAATTAGCGGACCTGGTGACGGAAATGAAAAAAATCAAGCATCCATTTGATAAAGGGATATCCGCCAGGCAAGGCATCGAATTTTAGTCCAAGCAGGAAAGGCTGGTGGTGGTCATTTATACCCTGGATACAGCTATTGGAAGATTGCGATTTGGTATAAAAGAAAATCTCAAAACCTATTCAAAGTGAAAAAGGAGCGGATTTTATGAACGGTGAAAAAAATGATAAATTTTCACGGCGGACCTTTGTCCGCAATACTTCTCTAATGGCCGCCGGGACAGTTGTCGGTGCTTTGGCCCCCAAAGGATACCCCTCCAGCAAAAAGACCAGCCAGACTGAGGTTCAGCGGGTCATCAAGAATGGCCGTATCAACCAATCGGTTTGTAGATGGTGTTACAAACGCTTATCATTAGACCAACTGTGTGCCGCAGCCGCGAAGATAGGCCTCAAATCTGTCGAACTGCTTTCACCTGCTGAACTGCCGATAGTGGGGAAATACGCTTTAGTCTGTGCGATGGTCAACAGCCACGGTATCGAACGGGGCGTGAATAATAAAAAATACCATGCCGAGTGCATAACCAAGCTTCACGAGAGTATCGAGGCCGCGGCCAAATACAAATTCCCAAACGTGATTACTTTCTCAGGCAATCGGGCTGGTGTGACCGATGACGTTGGACTTGAAAATGCAATCACAGCTCTCAAACAAATCGTCGGATATGCCGAGAAGAAAAAAGTTACCATTTGCATCGAAATTCTTAACAGCAAGGTCAATCACAAGGATTATATGTTCGACCGTATGAGTTGGGGCGTTGAACTGTGCAAAAAAGTCGGCTCAGAGCGCTTGAAGATTCTTTACGATATCTATCACGCTCAGATTATGGAGGGCGACGTAATTCGAACGATTCGCAATTATAAGGAATACATCGGTCACTATCATACAGGCGGCAATCCGGGCCGGCACGAAATAGACGAGACACAGGAATTGTACTACCCGGCTATTATGCGGGCAATAGTCAAGACCGACTTCAAGGACTACGTTGCTCAGGAGTTTATTCCCGCCAGAGACCCGCTGACGTCTTTGGCACAGGCGGCGCGAATTTGCGATGTGTGATGTGGAGGATTTTTAAGGAACAGCTTTTATGGCTCTCAATGTTGCTGCAATAATTTGTGCCGCCGGCGAAAGCAGCCGCTTCGGCGGAAAAAGAAAAAAACCTTTCGTCGACGTCGCTGGAAGAGCCGTCTTTATGCGAAGCGTCGAGCTTTTCTCCGACCGCGACGACGTAAAGCAGATTCTGCTGGCTATCCCGCCCCAGGACGAGGAGCTGGTAACCGTCAAATGGGGCGTGAACCTCGAGTTCTTTGGCACTAAAATCTGCTTCGGCGGCGCCGAGCGATTCGATACCGTCAAAGCGGCACTGGCGCTGGTCAAGGACAACATCGACCTGGTTGCTGTGCACGACGCCGTGCGATGCTGCGTGACAAAGCAGTGGCTCGAGGCCGTCATCACCGAGGCCGCCAAAACCGGCGCCGCAATCCTTGCCTGTCCCGTTGTTGCAACACTAAAACACGTACAGGACGGCGCGATTATTAAAACCGCCGACAGAAGCGGACTATACGAGGCACAAACACCGCAGGTCTTCAAAGCCGAGCTGCTCAGGAAAGCATACGCCGAACTGGACAAGCTCGACAAGAGCAACATCAGCGACGATTCTCAGCTCGTCGAGGCCCTCGGAGAAAAAGTGTCCGTTGTCCAGACCGATTCTTCGAATATCAAGATTACTCGACAAAGTGACATCTCAATTGCCGATGCGATACTTAAATCCCGGCCCAAACCAAAACCCAAGGGCCCGACAGGCCCGTACATCGAGGCTCAATGGTAGAGAACCTCATACTTGTGGGAGGTACATTATGAACAGGAATTTGAAAAAACAGACGAAAACCACAACGCTTCTCCTGGCAGCAGTCCTGCTCGTGTCATGTGCACATGTCAGAACCGACAAACAGGTTCAGTTCCAGCCGCTTTCTGACGGCAAAACTCTCCAGGGTTTCAAGCAGCTCGGCGGAAAGGCACTATACAAGGTCGAAGACGGCGCCATCGTCGGCATCACTGTCCCCAATACGCCCAACAGCTTCCTCTGTACCGAGAAAACGTACGGCGATTTCATACTGGAGCTCGAATTAAAGGTGTATCCCAACCTGAATTCCGGCATCCAGATTAGAAGCCACAGTTTCAAAGACTACGAGAAAGGCCGGGTCCACGGCTATCAGGTCGAAATCGACCCCTCCCACCGGGCCTGGAGCGGCGGCATTTACGACGAGGCCCGACGAGGATGGCTCGACGACTTAAAGGACAACGCCCCGGCCAGAAAAGCCTTTAAGCTGGATGCGTGGAATCACTATCGAATCGAAGCCGTCGGCGACTCGATAAAGACCTGGGTCAACGACATCGGCGCCGCCGACCTCGTGGACTCGATGACACTTACCGGTTTCATCGGACTTCAGGTGCACTCAACCAAATCAAACGAGCCGCTGACCGTCCGCTGGCGAAACATCCGC
>JAUWKC010000239.1 GCA_030607345.1 Planctomycetota bacterium
AACCTTTGGCTGCATACCGTACTGAAGTTCGTTTTTGTCCATCGGTCTCAAGGGGATTTTTTTCGACGGGTCCGGTTTGACCGGGCCGCGGCTTCCATGTTCTTCCGCGCAGCCGCCGTTGTCGGCTAAAAAGAAAATCAGCGTGTTCTCGAAGCTGCCTGTCCGCTTTAATTCCGAGACGATACGTCCGACGCCCTGGTCCAAACAATCGACCATCGCCGCATAAACTTCCATACGACGCTCAAACCAACTCTTATTCTCGGCCTCGTCCCACGGCGGAACACGCGAATCGCGCGGCGTTATCTCCCACTTGCTTTGGACAATCCCCATTTTTATCATTCGCTTGTGCCGCTGGGCCCGCAGCGCATCCCAGCCCTGCGCATAGCGGCCTTTGTATTTGGCAATGTCCTGCGGCAGGGCGTGCATCGGCCAATGCGGCGCGGTGTAGGCCACATACATAAAGAAGGGCTTGTTCGCGTTGTGCTCACGAATGAATCCGGCGGCGTTGTCACTTATGGCATTCGTGTAATAAAAGTCGTCACTGTCCGGTGGTATCTGTGTATTATCACGGGTCAGTGAGCATGGGTCGTAGAAACTGCCGGCCCCGTGAATAGTTCCGAAGAAACGGTCGTACCCGCGCTGACACGGCCAGTTGTGCTTGTCACCATCGGGCTTGATTGATTTGGTTACGTGCCACTTGCCGGACATATACGTATTGTATCCCGCCTGCTTGAGCACCTCGGCTATGGTAACGCAGCGGTTGTTGAGGTCTCCGCGATAACCGGCATAGCCTCTGTCATTCATCATATGTCCGACACCTGCCTGATGCTGGTAAAGTCCGGTCATCAGCGAGGCCCTGGTCGGACAGCAGCGGGCGGTATTGTAAAATTGCGTGAAACACAGACCACCGGCGGCGAGCCCGTCCAGATTGGGCGTGTGAATCTCACCGCCATAACAGCCGATATCCGAATATCCCATATCGTCGGCCATAATTAGAATAATGTTCGGCCGTTTGCTCCGCCGTAAGGCGTCCTCCGTAAGGAGTCCATAGGACTGCGGACTACCGGGGGATAACCCGGAAACACTATTGCATCCCGGCATCACCAGCGCCGCCGCCCCAAGACCTAAAACCCTCAAAAAATCCCGGCGTTTGTATTGTTCATTCATGTCCATTTCCTTGTCAAATAAGGCACAAAAATCTGCTTATTACTATAATTCGGGAGATAACCCTAAAACGTTTTACTTCATAGAATCCAGAACAGCCTGAAGCCGTTTCCCTGCCGCGGCAGCTTCCGGGCCGCCCGGATTCGGGTCCTGCTCAAGCGTATCAGCCGGCACATCATAAAGATTGCCGGCCCGATTATATTTGCCGTCATCGTAGAGCTTCCACCGCTTGTCGCGCGCAAAGCGATACAACGTATCACCCGGATTCCGCCGATACCAGATGAATATCCAGTCCCTCGGATTGCCCCTTCTGCCGCGAAGCTGAGGCAGGAAGCTCCGCCCGTCAATGGTCACATTCTCAGGGAGCGAGGCGCCGCTTGCCTCTGCAATCGTCGGAAGGATATCGCTGAAATCCACAAGGTCCGGGCACACTTTGCCCGCCGGAGTCGTGCCTTTCCAGTTCGCAACAAGCGCAACGTGTGTACCGGCATCGGTCGTAAGACCTTTGCCGCCGTTGATAAAGCTACCGTCCTTCATTTCCGACGTAATGCCTCTGGGCGTACCGTTGTCGCCGGTGAACAAAAGGAGGGTATTCTCGCGCAGCCCCGCTTCGTCGAGTTTGTGAACGATACGTCCGATGATTTTGTCCATATACGCGACCATATCAGCGAAGTGTTTTTTATGAGCTTTAGTGCTTGTCTTTTTCCACTCCTCGGTGTCCGGCGTGGGTACGAACGGCGCATGGGTCAACGCCATCGGAAAGTAAACAAAGAACGGCTCGGCTTTGCGGCGTTCCACAAACTCCAGCAGGTAATCACAAAAGATATCAGGCCCGTATTTGCCCTTGAGGTCCTCACGGTTCCTGCCGTTCTGTACGATGATAGGGTCTTTATAGCGAGAACCCCTGTCTTTAACCTGCCACAGACAGTGCTCATCGAAGCCGGCCTGCTTAGGATATGTCCCTACGCCGCCGTCGCGTGCCGCCAACTGCCACTTACCCACCACACACGTCGCATATCCGGCGCTCTGCATAAGATGCCCGAATGTCTTTTCCTTAGAATGCAGCGCCCCAAATTTAGTGTAGTTCCGGATGTTATATTGCCCCGTCATAATCTTTACACGCGATGGCGTGCAAAGCGGCTGCGAATAGCAATGCTCGAACCGCATACCTGTCCGGGCCAGCTCATTGAGGACGGGCGTCTTGTAAGATTTGCTGCCGTAACAACCGAGGCACTCATAACCCAGGTCATCGGCCATTATCAGGATGATATTGGGCCGTTTGCCCCGCCGTAAGGCATCCTCCGTAAGGAGTCCATAGGACTGCGGACTGTCGGCAGGCAAGCCGGAAACGCTATTGCACCCCGGCATTGCCAGCGCCGCCGCTCCACCGCCCACCGTTTTGATAAAATCTCGTCTGTTCATAAATCCTTCTTTCCTCTCAATCATTTCTTTCCGATACGTTTGGCTAATTGGTCTTCGCCCGGTACCAATGTCGCAAGATGCAGGGTGACCTCTTTTCGGATTTCAGCTATGACCTCCAGATGGTCTTTGGCTATATCATATTTTTCGGAAGGGTCGTGGCCGAGATGGTAAAGCAACGGGGGGTCGTGGTGCATCTCTTTGTTGGCACCCTTCCCGTAGGCCAGCCTTGTTATAAAATGCGCCTTGTACGGCCCCTTGCGCACCGCGTACAATTTTGCGCCTCGATAATAGAACATAACTTTTCGCGGACTCGGCCCGGTCCCGAAAATGGCGGGTGACAAATCCAGCCCATCGACCATGCGGTCGGTCGGGACATTCGCACCGGCTAACGTCAGAATCGTCGTGTATATATCCATAGTCGAACCGATATCGTTTACGACGGCGGGCCTGATTTTGCCCGGCCACCACATAATACAAGGCTCTCGCATACCGCCTTCAAAGGTACAGCCTTTGCCTTCTCTGAGCAGTCCCGCCGAGCCGCCGTGCTCTTTGAAGGTAAGCCACGGGCCGTTGTCGGAGGTAAAGACAACAAATGTATTTTCCGCCAGGCCTTCGCGGCGCAGCGTCCTGAGTATCTGCCCGACGCCCCAGTCAATCTCTTCAATCACATCGCCATACAGACCGCGCAGGCTTTTGTCCTTGAACTTCTGCGAGACAAACAACGGTACATGAGGCAGACTGTGCGCCAGGTAGAGAAAGAAAGGCTTTTTTTTGCTTTTTTCTATAAACTTGATTGCCTCTTCGGTGTAGCGTTTTGTAATCGTGTTCTGGTCGGCGGGGCGCTCTATAATCTTTTCATCGCGCATAAGCGGGACATTGAAGTACTCAATCTTAGGCTCAAGAAATGCCTGCCGTCCTTCACCGCCGACC
>JAUWKC010000046.1 GCA_030607345.1 Planctomycetota bacterium
ACGCCCCAGTCTTCTCTTCCCTGTTTTTTCACTTCGTCGCGACTTTTGACCCTTTGCCCGGAAGGCAGATGGTAATAAGCCATTGTATATTTAAGCTGGGCGCCCTCACCGGGATAGGGCGTTATGCCCTGGACACTTCCCTTTCCATGGGTCCTTTCACCAACAAGACTGGCCCGCTTGTACGTCTGGTCCTGCAGGGCGCCGGCCACTATCTCGGAGGCACTTGCAGAATACCGGTTTATCAGGACGACCAGCGGATAATTCGGGTGCGTGCCTTCTTTCCGGGCAGTGGCATAAGTAGGTATGAAGCGCGGTTGGGTCTTTACTATTAAACCTTCGTCGACAAATTTGTCGGTGACGGCAACGGCGGCATCCAACAAACCACCGGAGTTGAATCGCAAATCAAGAATAAGCGCAGCGAGATTCTGCTGCTCGAGTTCGCACAATACCTTCTCAAGAGCGTCGGCTGTCCCAGCCGAGAAGCTGGTAACCCGCACATAGCCGACCTTATCCACGTCATCTATCATATACAGCCACTTGCCCGCTTCGGTCCTTTTCCATCCGCGGATAGTAGGAACGGTTATCCTGGCACGGGTTATGGCAATATCTTTGGTCTTGTCCTCTCCCTGCCGCCTTATGGTCAGCATCACTTGCGTACCGGCAGGACCCGTTATTCTGCGGACCGCGCATCCAAGTGACATATCCTTTGTCGGAACATTGTCAACATCTTCTATTACGTCACCTGCATCCAGCCCGGAGTAATAGGCTGGTGTGCCGGGTAACAGGCTTGCTACGGTCAATAATCCCTTCCGTCTTGAAATCTCGATGCCGATACCGCTAAACTCGTTAGTCATTGTCTTTTCGAAATTCTTGACCTGTTGAGGCCATACGACAACGGTGTAGGGGTCGAGCACAGATAAGGCGGCTTCTGCAAACTGTGCGATGAGCACGGTCCGCGGCAACTCCACAGTCGTCGAATTCAGCGCCAGCACCTTGTCAAAAATGTTGATGAATTTGTCCTTGCTGATGCCCGTCGGCGAGCGATTGACCTCATCGAGAAGCGCCGACAAAGCCGCCGACCAGGCAGCAAGCCTTGGGGCCTCAAATCTGCCGGTTTCGGCAGTGTAAGAATCCTGGTCGGTCTGATTTGCCGACGGGCCGGTTTCGCCCTTACTGGGCCCGTCACCGCTGTTGTCAGTTGCAGCGACGCCTTGCTGTTCTTCCTGGAGCGAACTCATCACCTGCGCCAACATTCTGCACCGGTTGATGGCCTTGACGGCCATATCCTGATAATGAATGATGTCTACGTAATTGAAATGAAGCGCGTCGATAGCGCGCTTGAACATCTTTGCCTGGACGTTTTCGTAACGTTCCTGGCGTGTCTCGCAGGGGCTGTCCTGGAGCGAGGCTGCGATGTTGGCCTTTTCAATAAGGTCGTCAGCGTGGTCCGAATACTCATCGTTATCCGGCATAATGGCCTGGAGCCAGCTATAGCAGCCCATATATGCCTCAAGCCACTTTCCTTCAGCCTCAAATTCATCCGCCTTGTCGAGGGCTTTTTCGAAGATGCTCAACACAAACGGGTCGGCCAGAAGTGCCTCCTTCTGCTTCTGCTCGGCGAAGTTACCGGCCGTTGCAATTACAGAAAGGGCCTTGGTAATCTCATTAACATCGTTTATATCATTAGCGTCCGCGGCGACTTTGGTTTTCTGCAGGTCGGCGAGTTTTTCCTGGTAGGCACTCCTGCGAGCCGCCTCGCGCCGTTGACTTATGGCCTTGTATTCATAGACAATCTTCAGGAGGCTGTGAAGATTGGCATCATACCGGTCTTCTGCGTCCTCTATAAGCTCGCCGGCGTTTTCAAAGTCGCCGCTGCAAATCAGCCCATAAACCTGTTCGAGCGTTCCTTCTTCCTGCTTTTGGTCGTTGGCGGGTGTTTTCAGAACGTTCGGTTCGGCCGGCCCAGCCTGGGTGGACTCAAGCGCTGCCGGCTCCGATGCCGGAGCATAGCAGATGCAACATAAAGCGATAACGGCCAGGCCGCCAAAAAGCGTTATGCATTTTCGTCTGCCGTGTCGGGCGTCTTGTGATTTATCTTTCATAACTACTTTTATCGACTAAATTCGTTTACTACTTGCGGTCGAGCGGTTCGGTGTTTTTCAAAGACATTCGGCGGCTTTGCCCGCGCATCCCAGCAGGTCCAGTTTGTGTCTGACCATCTCTTTGATAGCTTCCCGAGCCGGGCCAAGATATTTTCGCGGGTCGAATTCGCTCGGTTTTTCGGCGAAAACCTGTCTTATCTTGGCCGTTAGGGCCATCCGCAAGTCCGTGTCGATGTTGACCTTGCAGATTGCCATCTTCGCGGCCCTGCTGATAGCCTCTTCCGGCACGCCCATAGCGTCCGGCATATTGCCGCCGTACTTGTTGATAAGGTCTTTGAATTCCTTGAGCACGCTGCTGGAGCCGTGCATAACCAGCGGAAAGCCGGGCAGTTTCTCTGCAATCTTCTCTATCACTTCGAAGGCCAGCTTCGGCTCGGTTTTGAACTTGTAGGCTCCGTGACTGGTTCCGCAGGCCACAGCGAGCGAATCACAGCCGGTCCTCTCGACAAATTCGGTCGCCTGGTCCGGGTCGGTCAGAAATTTGCCGACATCATCGGCGGACACACCAACAACATCTTCCTCAATTCCGCCCAACTGACCGAGTTCGGCTTCGACCACGACATCCTGTGAATGGGCGTACTCGACCACCTGCCGGGTGACCTTGATGTTTTCTTGAAAAGGCAGCTTCGAAGCGTCTATCATCACCGAACTAAATCCGTCATCGATGAACTGCTTGGCTGTCTCAAAGGTGTCTCCATGGTCCAGGTGGATGGCAATAGGAATATCCGGGTTTTCCTTAATCGCTACGTCAATGATGGCCTTTAGATAGCCGATACTGGCGTAACTACGGGCCCCTCTGGAGACCTGAAGAATAAGCGGGGCCTTCTCTTCGGCAACGGCTGAGACTATTCCCTGGGTAATTTCCATATTGTTGACGTTAAATGCTCCGACGGCATAGCCGTTTTTCATAGCCATCGCGAACATCTTCTTTGTATCAACCAAAGCCATAAAGTTCTCCTTAAAACATTCGGGCGGTTGTTGTCTTTATCCTGCCAACAGCCGAAGGTCGGCTCAGTTGGTTTTCACTGCCGGCTTACAAGCGTGCCGGAACCTATCATTATATCAATAACCTGCCGGACCAGCCAGCCTCATATATTTTCTCTGTCCGATGGCCAGTTCGGGCACGCCTTGCGGCCATATACTAAGGACAATGGCCTGTCTTTCGAGAGACTGGTCCGCACTGAAAGTCAGGCCGCAGTAAATCCTGTGATAACGCCTGATAAGTGTTATGTCGCCCTGAATACCTGCGCTGTAGTCAAAATCGTACTGCTGTGAAAAGACCAGGGTGTAGCGCGGGTCGAGCTTGTAAGTAGCGGCAAAGGTCACAGCATTGGAGCCTTTTTCGTCGAGGACCTCGATTCGGCGCAGGTACCTGCTGCCTATGTAGTAACTCAGGTCAGGCCATCGAAACTGCGAAAAACCAATGTCAAATTGCTCCACCACTCCGCTTTGAATGTCAAAATACATATCGCTCAGCACCGCCGTGGTGTCGCTCAGTCGCCATGTGTAGTCGGCGCCGAAATAATCGCGTCTTGGTCCAAATACATCACTGCTGCGCCTGTCGCGCGGCGGGATGGACCCGTCGGACGTGTCCACGAGCGGAATGAAAGGTTTGTTCCACAGAAAGCGGCTTGGGCCGCCCTCTGTATCGCCTGAGTTGTTGACCCAGGTTACATCCATATCAAGCCTCATCCAGTCAACGGTGCGCTGATTGCCGGCAGGGCCTCTTTTGGTCTGGAGCCGCTGGGAGACGCCCACCTGCAGCGTATCGCGCTGCTCGATTGCAGGGTCGCTCTCGGTGTAAGCTACAGCGGTCAAATGCGGTCTTACAATGTGCCGCAACCGATTCAAATCCCAAATTTTGGATTTGACATCGGGGTAAACCTTCCAGTATTGAGTTGACAGCCTCCCGCCGGCTTCTGCGGACCATACGCTCTCCTGGCGGCTGACGGTTCGACCGTCCAGGTCGGTATGGAATCCCGCGCCGTCTTCGTATGCCACGGTGCCCGCGACAAAGGGGACGCACCTGGTTCTGCCAATGCTCATCGGTATATCAAGTTCTGCGCGTTCGGACATAAGGGTAAAGAAATCCTCGGAACCGGCGGGAGAACCCGAAGCCAGACGCTGGCGGAATCTACTGACGCGACTGTCACTGTAGAATGTCAATTTATCCTCAAGGAGCGACTCGCCGATGCGATGGTATTCGATGCTGAGAAGCTCCTCGAGCTGATTGACGAAATCATTTATCCGAACCTTGCCCAGAATTGAAAGCCCCCAGTTATCTTCTATGCGCTTGAGGTGAATGAGGGTTTCCTGCTCTTTGGCTGTGTAGAATTCATTGCGATAGAAGCCCTCGAGGAAATTCTCATCCGACAGGTAACCGACTTCCGTGGTGAGCTGCCAGTTATAAGGCAGAAAATGCCTGTGCTGCCATCGGAATCGGCCGCGGAGCTCCCGTAGCGGCTCGAGGTTTTTTCGGTCCTGGGCCCTTCCGAGGTCATCTTCGCCGCTGTCACGTATCACATAGCCCAGGAGGCTGCCGAAATAGTCTTCGGTGGCATATTCAATGTCCGCGCCGACGCCGACGCCGCGTTCGCTGTAGAAATCCAGGGCCAAGGTGCTCTCCGTTGCGTCGGACTCGCGCAGACCCAGCAGCCGTGAAAGGTACCATCGCGTCTCGATGGCCGCCCCGAAATCACTGTCATAGCCGGCATGCACGCTTTTGATAGGAAGATCGGGTCTTTCCAGGTTGCTGCGCAAAAACGGCCAGTAAAAGATAGTTGCATCACCCATCTTCAGACGCACGTCCCGCATCTGCGCGTCGTAACTGCTGTCGGGGACCCGGCCCTTTTGCGGCTCGGCCGCGCTGGTGTCGATGACGGTTATCTTCGAGACGTCCAATGAAATCTGCGGCTTGTAAAACTCACTCGTTGTGACGGTGACTTTTTCGGCAGCAAACTCGTTTTTCGCCACCAGCCGCAGTTCATTTGCCCTGACATAGATGGGAATTTGGCGATTCAAGTCGAACGTTTTCATCTCGGCGGCGACGGCAAGGCCTTTTTTGTTTTGGAAGTCGTAGTAAAGCTGCTCGGCCCGTATAGTGCGCAGCCCTTCGGTCATAACAACATCGCCGGACAAATAGACGGCTTTTGCGGCGCCGCCGGCCAAGAAATCTGAAAAGCCTTCCGCCTGGGGCGTTTCGCGAGCCTGTTCGTGCTTTTGTAAGGCTTCTTGAGAATACCATACAACCGCACTGTCGGCCTCCAGTTCCAGCAAAGCGCCATCCTGCTGTTTTTGCCAGAGCAGGAATCTGCCGATTACGGTCACCGCGTATGTCCCGTCGGGCTCCAGAGTCCGCTCAATGTTGAGGCGAGACTGGCCGGCAGGCGCGATGTTAATTGGATAGCTGAATTGTGTTTCCGGCGGCCTCGTCTCTTCGGTAGGCTTTTCTGTGCGTTGTTCTGTGTGCGGGGAAGCCCCTTGCTTCGGCTGCGCGGAGACCGTCTCACGCTCCTTTGTCGACAAGGCGCCGACGGCTTTTTTGTAAAGCTCCAGCTCACGGGTATCAAACGATTCCCGCTTGTCTGCTTTCAGGAAGACCACGCCGGGGACATTGAATTCAAGGGCAAGTGTGTCATCTTCTCGAGCTATTACTTTGGTCCAATCGAATAACTCCGGGGGGCGGCTTTTCTTGACCGCGACCTTGCCCTGCAGATATGCGCGGCCCTTCACGGCCGGCCCGGTAGGGTCACGCACGTCAGCCGGGATGGTCTGGAGCCACAATACCGCCTTATCGCTGGAGTATCGGCTCGAGCCCGTTGACATTGAGAAACCGTCCTGGAAAACGAGCACGTGCTCGCCGGTTTCCAGTTGATAGGTAATTACCTGTCGGGCTTGCAGATGCAGACCGGGTCCGGTCACCGTGCCGGCAGGGTGGTGCAGATTGCTGTTATTCTCGGCTGATTCTGCGCCTGCGCAAAAATAGGGCAGCGCCATCGCCAGAATAGTCAGGACAAACAGGTTTTTCCTTGGCATATTCACCGTTACCGCATAAACCATTTCACACAAAGCATACCGGACAAACGTACCAGCAGATTATAGCGACCGGGCGCACCAAAGCCAACAGAAACCATTGAACAATACGGCTGACTTGACCTGTCCATGGTAATGCGGTAAAACCACGGGCTGAGACGGCAGGAAACAAGCACTATCGAGGCTGCTCTTATGACCGGCGCAGGGCGCTCAGAATATCAAGAAGGAATAATCGGGCGTTATTACGACAATCGCGATGCGATAATGCTTGAAAAGCTGGGCGAGCTGGTAACGGAGCTCTACCTGGCCGAGACAGGCGCAAAGCGCGCTCGGCTCTGGAAAAGGGCCGAAAAGGCAATGTCGAATCTCAAGGTCCAGTCCTCAATAATCGAGCACATAATTACCAAACGCGACCCTGAGATTCTTGCGAAGAACCTTCAGGACTGGCTTGATAAAACGACCCGGCACTGACAACGCCGCGGGATTTGCTTTTGTGCGGTCAGACTGGTATAATAGCTTGTAGTGCGAAAACGCCGGAGCAGGTCGTCGCGTCGATGATTTTTGAAATGCCGATGATGGAGGCTGATATGGTGCGGGATTTCCAGGCTGCAGAAAAAGTGTATCCAAGCGAGAATCTCGGAAAACTAAGCCTGCTGGACATGCTGAAGTATTTTGAGCAGCGCGGCGCCATGCGCGTGTCGGACCTGCATATCAAGGTGGGTACGCCGCCTGCCTACCGTGTGGACGGCAACCTGGTAAGACTCAAGGGCCTGAAAGTCACACCGGAAACCGCAAAGCAGCTTATCTATCCGCTCCTGAGCGACTCAAACTTAAAGAAGCTGCAAAAAAACTACAGCGTCGACTGTTCGTACAGGCTCGGCTCACTGCAGTTTCGAATAAACGTCTTTATGGAAAACGACGGAGTCTGCGCCGCGATTCGAGCGCTGTCTCTTGATATTCCGAAGATAGAAGATATCGGTTTTCCCAATAATACCTGGCAGGACATCATCGAACGCAAGCAGGGCCTTGTGCTGCTGACGGGCATTACCGGCGCCGGCAAATCCACGACCATTGCCTCGCTTATCGACCGAATCACTGAAAAAACCGCCTGCCGAATCATAACCGTCGAGGACCCCATCGAATATATTTTTCAACAGAAGTATTCTATGATTTCCCAGCGTGAGGTCGGAAGGGATGTCAAATCCTTCGTGGACGGTCTGAGGGCCATGCTCCGCGAGGACCCCGATATAATATTCGTCGGCGAGATGCGTGACCCGGAGACGATATCTATGACGCTTATGGCGGCAGAGACGGGCCACCTGGTCTTTTCGACGCTGCACACGAGAGACGTTACCGGCACGGTGACGCGTATACTCGATTATTTCCCGTCCGGAAGGCAAGGCGAAGTCAGAAACCAGATGTCACTCGGACTGCGATACATAGTCAGTCAGAAACTCATCCCGAGAAAAGACGGCGAGGGCCGGCTGGTTGCGATGGAAATTCTGAACAACAACTACGCCTGCGCGAACCTGATACGTACGGGCAAAACAGAGCAACTGTATTCACAACTTCAGACAAGAACGCAAAACAAGCCCGGCGAAAAGATGATAACCATGGAAAAGCACCTGGCGATGCTGGTAAAAGCCGGCAAGGTGGACTTGCTCGAAGCCAAGAAATGGGCCAACAATATCGGCTGCTTCGTTGACTGTATGAAGCAGGTCAATCTATGACAATCCAGTTCAATTGTCCCAACTGCGATGAGTTAATCGCGTTTGACAGCAAACACATCGGCAAGCGTGCGCGTTGTTTGTCGTGCGGCCAGATTCTCATAATCCCGGCGAAGGATTACGAAAAGGCGCAGAAAATCGAGGTGGAAGTCAAACAGGCCGAACCGCTGGGCGGTTTTTACCGGGCCGTATTCGCCGACAGTTGGAAACTTTTTGTTGAGCGCGAAAACGTCACTTCGCTGGTCTTTGTTGCTGCCGCGGTGTGTTTCAAATTCTTTCTTGCCAGGGGAATCTGCTGTGTAAACTACCTGACCTCTACGGTCGTCTGGGGCTTACTGTTCGGGTTCTATCTCAACATCATTTACGAGGCTGCTTTCGGTGTGGATAAGCTGCCCGAAATCCATCTTGGAACAGGCTTCACTTTGTTCTGGTATATCGTCAAACCCTTTTTCACTTTTTTCATCACCTTGTTTGTCGTATGGCTGCCGTTCATAGTTACGCTGGCGCTACTTGAGAACAAAGGCATCGGCTACGAAAGTATGTGGCGGCTGGAATTTGGTCCGCGGCTGCTTTTGCAGATATTTTTTATTGTCGGTTTGTTCTTTTTTCCGATGGCGATATTGACGACCTCGGTCGGCAGGGACATTACACTGTTAAGGCCGGATTATCTTTTCAGACCAATACGCAGCGCTTTTGGGCCCTACACGGTCACCTTCTGCCTGCTGGTTGTTTTCGGCGTACTCGAGTCGCAGAGCGGGCAATATGCAGGTGCAAGTCTGGCGGTAACAATGGCGTATCTGGGGATGAACCTGGTCGGACAGGTTATCGCTATAATGGCAATGCGCTCAATCGG
>JAUWKC010000181.1 GCA_030607345.1 Planctomycetota bacterium
ACATTTTCATACACCGTAAGCACGGGAATAAGATTGAAATCCTGGAATATGAAGCCGATTTTCCTGCCCCTGAAAGCTGCAGCCATCCGCGTATTAAGACCTGAGACATCTGTGTTATCTACCATCAAGACGCCTGAAGTTGGCTTATCCAGACAACCAATGAGGTTTAAGAGAGTAGTCTTGCCGCTACCAGATGGGCCAACGAAAGAAACAAAAGAGGCCGGTTCAATCTGAAAATTCAAATCCTTTAATGCCTCAACCTTTAGTTCTCCCTTTGCATACGTCTTTGATAAATTGTTTGCTGTTATCAAACTCATAGGCTTATCCCTTCAAAGCGTGTTGTCTGCTTATTACTCTCAAACTCCTACTTCATCTCTTCTGCCTCAGGCCAATTAGTGGCCCGAACGGTTACCTGATATGGCATTTCCCATATGCACGCCTTAATAGCCATCACTACGGCTCCTTAACTGCCATAAGTTATCAAATCGCTCTCAAAATTTCAATGCTTTTTGGTCGTTTGCTGCGGTTGTGGTCGCCAGAACCAGCCGCAACGCACAATTTCTGCCTGGAAACGGGTACTGACTCGTTGTCTTTGCGTACTTCAACCATCGCCCCTGTCTGAAGAGCTGTATGCCGGAGCAAATAAAGGACCGATATGCAGGAATTCGAGGTTTTTCTTCAGTAGACTTCGCAAACACCCGGGAGATGCCCCTATCGTGGGATTTGGCCTATACGGTTATCCCGGCATCAGCCGCCACCGTGGGCCAATCCAGCCCTGGTTGTGCTGACAGCCATATTGTGATTCTGTGGCGTTTTTTTTTATTGACTACGTCCGTCCGGTAGATTAAGCTGTTTCGTCAGGGTAAGGTGTGCTTTTTGGCACCTTGAAGAGCAAAAATCGGTTTTTGGTATCAACAGAGAGGCCGTTTATAGAGATATGCCCGTTGCCGGACGCTTCAAAGCCTACTTCCTGCGTGGCTTGGCAGCCTTGCTGCCGACTGTGCTGACTATCTGGATTTTCGTCTGGGGATACAGCTTTATCCAGCAATACCTCGGGGAATACATAAAAACAGGCATCAGGCAGATAATAGTAATGGCGGGCGGCGCCGAGGCGGAGCTCAATAAGTTCTGGATTAACCATGCCTTGAGCGCGGCGAGCTTCCTCATAGCCCTGGTTGCCGTGTGCGTGGTGGGCGCTCTGCTGGCCAGCGTCGTCGGCAAGACGTTCTGGAAGATAATTGAAAACTTCATAATGAATACCCCGCTGCTGCGGCGAATTTATCCTTATATCAAGCAGGTCACGGATTTTCTGATTACCGGGGAAGACCAAAAGAAGCTCTTCAAAAGGGTTGTCGCCGTGGAATATCCGAGAAAGGGGATATGGTCTCTTGGTTTCGTGACCGGCTCCGGCATCGAAAAAGTACAGGATGGCGTCCAAAAAAAGCTTCTGACCATATTGATTCCAACCTCGCCTGCACCGTTTACGGGCTTTGTTATAATGGTGCCTGCAGAGAACACGATTGAGCTTGATATAACAATTGAAGAGGCGCTGAGGTTTACCGTCAGCGGGGGCGTCATAACCCCGCTCGGCGAAAAAGGCGTTGTTGTGACTGAGAAGAACCTGCGCGCTAAGAACATGGGAAAAATTGAGGTTACTAATAGTTAAGGAGAACGACCTTGCTGTTTACTATCAGTGGTAAGCATATGGATGTGCCCGATGCCGTCAAGACTCACGCTCAGAAGAAAACCGCTAAGCTTCCAAGATACTACAACCGCATCAATCATATCGAGGTAGTGCTTGGCGGCAACAAGAACGGTGATGTCAGCGTCGAAATAATTGCCAGGGCAGAGCACAGCAAAATCTTCGTTGTGAAAGAAATTGGCGAAAATGCCTACAAGGCAATTGACGTGGCCGTTCGTAAACTCGAAGGACAACTCAGACGAATAAAGGGCAGAGAACACGACGACAAATAACCGGAGACAAAAGTAATTGGCGGAGCCCGTCGTGCTGAGCAGGAATTGCTGTCGGTGCTATTGACAGTGTGGGCCGCCGAAAACAGTAAGAGACAACAAAAATGAAATTTGCCGATTTTGTTTGTCCTGAGGCCATAATTGTGGAACTGAAGGCTTCCGACCGGGATGGCGCCATTTCCGAGCTTGTCTCGGCGCTTACGGACGCCGGCCGGGTCGCAAAAACAAAACGCCACGAAATTGCAAACGCCGTCATAGAACGAGAAAACGATGCCAGTACCGGAATGGGGAAGGGCATCGCCGTGCCTCACGTCAAGCACAAGATGCTCCACGATATCGTAGCAGCCATTGGGCGGAGCAGCGCCGGATTAGACTTCGCTTCGCTGGACAAACAGCCGGTCTATTCGGTAATCCTGATACTTAGCCCGGTCGACGAGCCTGATAAGCACTTGCAGGCTATGGAAAAGATATTCAGACACTTAAATCGTCCCAGGTTCCGGAAGTTTCTCCGACAATGCCAGACCGCCGAACAGATAAAGGACCTGCTGGATGAGGCCGATGAAAATCCGGCGTTCGAATGAGTCGGATAAGGGCATAATCTAATCTTATGATGGGCCGAAATTGCACGCAGAGGAAAATACATTAGGAGAGCAGGTTTGCGAGGCTGACTTGGAAATAAAGAACGCCGAAGGGCTGCACATGCGCCCGGCAATGCAATTTGTTGACCTGGCCAACCGCTTTGATTGCGATGTTTCTGTAAGCAACGGTGAAAATACGGTGGATGCGAAAAGTATTATGCAGATGAGTATGCTTGCGGCCACTTACGGCACGAGGCTGAAGGTAAGAGCCGAGGGGCACGACGCGCAAAAAGCGGCCGACGCCTTGAGGGAACTTGTCGAAGAGAAAATGTTCGACGAGCCGCCACCGGCCAAAAAAGGAAAATAGCGCGAAATGGAGATTAAAAAGGGTATAGCTGTTTCTCCCGGCATAGCCATTGCGAGGGTGCTGATTATTGACTCGGAGGATTATCGTGTCCCGAAGCGTCCGATAAACCGTTCGCAGAGGATGACGGAGATTCAGCGGGTAAGGAATGCCTTCAAAGGCGCGGCCAAGGAATTGACGGAGCTCAAGGCGGGGCAGGACCAGCTCGGGCAAAGCAGTATAAGAGATATATTCGCCGTTCATCTAAGATTTCTGCGCGACAGAAGCCTCAGAAAAAACGCAACTGATTTGGTGCATTCCGAACTGGTCACCGCGGAGTATGCCGTTTCCACCATCCTGCGGGAAATAGCATCCCACTTCACCAAGGTTGAAGACCAATACATCAGCGAAAGAGCGGCCGATATTTACGACATTGAAAGAAGACTGCTGAGACAGTTGCTCGGCAAGAAAAAGGAAGACCTCGAGCATCTCACTGAAGAGGTTGTGGTCGTCTCGCACGAACTAAGCCCGACGCAAACGGCGGGCTTTAACAGGAAGTTTGTAAGGGGGATTGCCACCGACGCCGGCGGGAGAACCAGCCATACGGCCATTGTCGCTCGCTCACTGGGAATCCCCTGTGTTGTCGCTCTCGAAGACCTTATAGAAACCATAAGAGGAGGCGACACTGTCATTGTCGACGGAAATCGTGGAATCGTCGTGGTGAACCCTGACGACGAGACGACCCGCGAGTACCGTAGGTATTCACAGGAATTCGAGCAGCTCGGACACAGGCTCGATACGATAAGGGAAAAGCCCGCAATAACCCGCGACGGGGTCAAAGTAACTCTGCTGGGCAACATCGAGTTCCCGGATGAAGCCGAACTCGTACTCCAAAAAGGGGGCGAGGGCATAGGACTCTACAGAACCGAGTTCCTTTACCTGAACACGGACACCGAGCCGACCGAGGATGACCACTACCAGGCTTATGCCGAAGTAATCAATGCCCTTGGAAATCGACCGGTGATAATAAGAACCGTTGACCTCGGCGCCGACAAATATACGCAGAGCAAGCGCCTTGCACCGGAGCCGAATCCGTTTCTGGGCCTCCGCTCAATAAGATTCTGCCTCCAGAACATGGCAGTGTTTAAGACTCAACTGCACGCAATCCTGCGTGCCTCGGTGCTCGGCGACGCGAGGATAATGTTTCCCCTGATAACCAACGGTCAGGAGCTGATGCAGGCGAAACTCATCCTCCGGGACGTTATGGAGGACCTCGACGAAGAGTCAATACGATACAACAGAGACATCCCGGTGGGGATTATGGTCGAAACACCGTCGGCGGCTCTGACGGCATATACCCTCGCCGGCGACGTCGATTTCTTCAGCATAGGCACGAACGACCTGACTCAGTACACTCTGGCGGTGGACAGGGGCAACGAATTGGTCTCAACATTGTACTCCTCGGCGGACCCTGCAGTGCTGCGTCTTATCAGGACTGTTATTCAGGACGCGCATAAAGCGCAGAAA
>JAUWKC010000101.1 GCA_030607345.1 Planctomycetota bacterium
AGGTTCCCCGGCAAGCCCCATCAAAAGCGAGCCGATGGAGCCCCAATGTGCTTTATGCAACAGTCTTGCGCCTTCGGCCCTTCCGAATACGCAGCTTGTCTTTCAAATATCTGGCCGTATAGCTCTTTCTGCTTTTGGCAATCTCCTCAGGCGAACCCTGGGCAACCACTTCGCCGCCGCCGTCGCCGCCGCCGGGGCCAAGGTCTATTATGTAATCCGCCATCTTTACAACGTCAAGATTATGCTCAATCACCACAACGGTATTGCCGCAATCCGTCAATCGCTGAAGCACATTCAACAAATTGGCAATATCGGCAAAATGCAACCCCGTCGTCGGCTCATCAAGTACGTAAAGCGTGTGGCCCGTGGCGGCCTTACCCAGCTCCGAGGCAAGTTTGACACGCTGCGCTTCGCCGCCGGAAAGAGTCGTCGAGAACTGGCCCAACTGCATATAGCCCATTCCGACATCGTTGAGAGTCTGCAGCAGCCGAACAATCGTCGGAAAATTGGCAAAAAACTCGAGCGCCTTTCCTATCCTCATATCGAGCACATCGGCAATGTTCTTGCCCTTGTACGTGACCTGAAGCGTCTCCGGATTGTATCGACGCCCCTTACAGCTTTGACACGTAACGTAAACATCCGGCAAAAAGTGCATTTCAATCTTCTTTGTCCCCTGTCCTTTACATGCCTCGCATCGCCCGCCTTTGACATTAAAGCTGAAACGCCCCGGTTTGTAACCGCGAATCTTGGCCTCACGCGTCATCGAAAACAGTTTTCTTATCTGGTCGAACACGCCCGTATAAGTGGCTGGGTTGCTCCGCGGCGTCCTGCCGATTGGCGACTGGTCTATCTCTATTACCTTGTCGATTTGCGCAACACCGAGGATGTTCTTGTGTTTGCCGGGTCTCTCACGCGACCCATACAGCCGCCGCCGCAAAGCCCTCAACAAAATCTGGCTTACCAGGGTACTTTTGCCGGACCCCGAAACCCCCGTGACGCAGGTAAACACACCCAGCGGAAATTTCACGTCTATGTCCTTAAGGTTGTTCTCCGCAGCGCTCTTTACTTCGAGACATTTCCTCAAATTGTATTTCCTTCTCTTAAGCGGCAGGGCAATTTTTCTTTTCCCGGCCAGATATTCGCCCGTCAGGGATTCACCGCAGCCCATCACGTCCTCCAGGCTGCCCTGCACCACAACTTCGCCGCCGTGGGCGCCCGCCGCCGGGCCGATATCGATAATGTGCTCTGCGCTTCTGATAATATCTTCATCATGCTCGACAATCAGCACCGTGTTGCCGATTTTGCAAAGCCGCCGCAGCAGGCCGAGCAGCCTGTTATTGTCACGCTTGTGCAGGCCTATCGTCGGTTCGTCAAGCACGTAACAGACCCCAACCAGGCCGCTGCCCACCTGCGTGGCAAGCCGGATACGCTGAGCCTCGCCGCCCGAAAGTGTACTGCTGGCCCTATCAAGGGTTAAATACCCAAGCCCGACATCAACCATAAACTTCAGCCTTGCATTAATCTCCTTCAAAATCTGGGCGGCGATTACCGCGCGTTCTTCGTCCAGTTTCAAGTGCTTAAAGAACTTCTGTGCCTTCTCGATGCTCAACTTCACCATCTCGGATATGTTCTGGTTCCCCACGGTGACGGCCACGGCTTCGGGACGAAGCCGCGCACCTTTGCAGCTCCGGCAAGGCTGCTCCGAAAGGTAGCTGTGCAGCCTGGCCTTGACATATTCGCTGGTCGTATTCTTCCACCGACGTGACAGGTTCGGAATAACCCCTTCGAACGAGAAGCCGTACTCCGTTCTGTCGGCGGTACTGGTGCCGTACATCAGAAGCTTCTTCGTATCAGCCGGTATCCTTTCAAACGGCGTCGACCTGCTCAAACCCGTCTCCCTGCAGAATCTTCTTGTGAGCCGCTTATAGAAAATATTCATTCTCTTGCCGCCTTTTCGCCACGCATCGATAGCGCCGTCTTCGAGTGAGACGCTCTTATCCGGCACAATCAGGTCGGGGTCAAATTCAAGAATCGTCCCCAGCCCATCGCAGCTTTTGCAGGCACCGTAAGGGCTGTTGAAGCTGAATAGCCGCGGCGACAACTCCTCGAGCGACGCCTCCGGATGCCTTGCGCATGCGAACTTCTCACTATAGACCGCCTGCGTCCAGCCGGATTTACTGTTCTTTGCTCCGTTGTCGGCCTGTACATCAGGCTTCTGCGCCAACACGAGAATCACACCGTCCGCCAGCTTGAGGGCCGTCTCAACCGAATCAGCCAGACGCGTCCGAATCGAATCCTTGACTATCAACCTGTCGACAACCGCTGCGATATTGTGCTTCTTGTTCTTATTCAAAGGCGGCACATTACGTACATCGTAGATGCCGTCGTCGACCCGGACACGAACAAAGCCTTCTCGCTGAACCGCTGCAAAAATATCCTTATGCTCGCCTTTTCTGCCGCGAACCAGCGGAGCACAAATCTGAACCTTCGTCCCCTCAGGATTGCTGAGTATGGATTCCACTATCTGCGAAGAGTGCTGGCTCGTTATCTCCCGGCCGCATATCCAGCAGTGCGGTTGGCCGACACGCGCAAAAAGCAGCCGGAAGTAATCATAGATTTCCGTCGTGGTCGCCACCGTCGAGCGAGGATTGCCGCCGGCGCTTCGCTGCTCAATCGCGATGGTCGGAGGCAAACCCGTGATATTGCGCACAGCCGGCTTCTGCATCTGCTCAAGGAACTGACGCGCATAAGCGCTGAGTGACTCGACGTATTTACGCCGGCCTTCGGCATAGATAGTATCGAACGCAAGGGAACTCTTGCCCGAACCGCTTATCCCGGTGATTACTACCAGTTTATCCCGCGGAATGCTCAGGTTGATATTCTTGAGATTGTGCTCAGCAGCACCGGTGATATCGATGGTTTTTTCCTTCGCCCTTGCCATAATGCTCCCATTGCCGCCCCGGGTAATGCCATTGTCAAAATCCACTGCAAACCCAAACAAATCATTGTAACAGAATCCCTCACAAAGGTAAAATACCTAAATGACCGGTCAACAGAACACGGCTACCGGCAATGCAAGGAAAAATGTAAGCGTATGCGAATACAGCAGTTACACAACTGGAAACTGACTTACGCACAGGCGGCACGGATGCAAAGCAACCTTGCCTGCAAAGTCCAATTTACTCCACTGAAGAAGCAGCCAAAACTTATCGCCGGGCTCGACTGTGCTTTCAGTAAAGACGGCCGAAAAATCATCGCCGTCGCGGTCGTGCTGAAAATGCCGGATTTTGCCGTTGCCGAAACAACCAGCGCCGTCCGCAAGACCGCCTTTCCCTACATACCGGGTCTGCTCTCTTTCCGCGAAGCGCCGGTCTGCATCGCCGCCGTCGAAAAGCTGAAAAAAAACCCGGATTTGTTCGTCATTGACGGCCAGGGTATCGCGCATCCACGCCGCCTCGGCCTGGCAGCACATCTGGGCCTGGTCTTCGACAAACCAACCATCGGCTGTGCAAAAAGCAGACTAACCGGTGCCTTTGACGAACCAAAGAGCAAAAAGGGCTCTTATAGCCTGCTCACCGACCACGATGAGATTATCGGCGCTGTAGTCAGGACCCGCACCGACGTCAAACCGGTTTTTATCTCGGTGGGCCACAAATGTCTGCTGAAAGACGCAATCAAAATCATCCTCGCCTGCACAACCAAATATCGCCTGCCCGAGCCGACACGCCTCGCCCACCAACTGGTAACAAAACTTAAGAACCCGACCTTTTAGGAAAAGACCCTTCCAAAAAACAAAATAGTGATAGAATAGGCCCTGATATCTATCGCACCGAAACGGGTCGCAAACATACTATAAACGCCCGATAGTTGCCTTTGTCAGGAGTTGAGTTATGAGCCTCAACAGAAAAAAACTTTCGGAACTTACAAAAGCAGCCTATGCCGAAAACAGAAGGTTGATAGCACCTTTGGTAGGTTTCCCAGGGTGCAATCTCACAGGCTTCTCAATAAAAGTGGCACAGCAGAACCACAGCATCCACTTTGCATGCATCAGTGAGTTAGTCAAAGTCCTCAAGCCCGATATCGCCTTTATGCTCATGGACCTTTCGGTTGAGGCAAATGCGCTCGGCCTGCCCGTAAGATTCCCAACCGACGACTCGAGCAGCGTTGAAAAGCACCCCGTTGACAGACTTGACCAACTCGAAGGCTACAAACGAATCAAGATACTGCAGGACGCCCGTGTCCAGTCGTACGCAAAAACCATAGAGATGATGAGGATTGGTCTGCCGCAGGAAATTCTCGTCGCTGCATACGTCGTAGGACCTCTGACACTTGCCGGCCTGCTCCGGTCCGTAGAGGAAATTGCAATCGACTCAATCCTCAATCCTCAAATCCTGCACGGCCTCTGCCGCTTTGCAACTGAGATTATCCAGAAATACGCCGGCGCACTCATAAATGCCGGCGCCGATATCATCTGTATCCTTGAGCCCTCCGCTATGATGCTCGGGCCGCAGCAGTTCAGAACGTTCAGCGGGGAGTACGTAACTCGTATTATGGAAAGCTACAGGCACGAAAACGTCGAAACCATTTATCACGTCTGCGGCAACACCATGCACCTCATAAAGGAGATGGCTGATACCGGTATAGCCGCCGTCAGCCTGGATTCCGCCGAAAACGGCGTCGATATCGCCAAGGCCGCACAAATGGTGCCCGAAAACGTTGTGATAATGGGCAATGTCTCATCCACTGTCGTTATGACCGACGGCTCGGCCGAAACAGTCAACAAGGCCACACGAGAAGTGTTGGTCAAAATGCGCCCTTATCCGAACTTCATACTCAGCACCTCTTGCGACATACCGCAGCAAGCCCCTCCGGAAAACCTCAAGGCTTTCATGCAAACCGGACGTCAATTCAAATGGCGCCTGTCCCGCTAAACTAACCCGTTGCTACTTTCAAGTCCTCGGATGAACTGTGCTATTGCCCCGGCATTACTACAGCCGCCTTTATCACCACAGGTGTCACCGGAACATTCTGATGTGGGCCTCTTCGCGTAGTTCGGACCGCTGCAATCCTGTCGACAACGTCCATGCCCTCGACCACCTTGCCGAATACGGCGTAGCCGGGACTATGTGCCGGGACATAATTAAGAGGATCGTTGTCCTTCAAATTAATAAAGAATTGGCTTGTCGCGCTGTCGGGCTCCTCCGTTCGGGCCATCGCGATAGTGCCCCGGTCGTTCTTCAGGCCGTTGCTCGCTTCGTTAATAATGGGCGGATGAGTCTGCTTGCGCTTCATATCCACCGTAAATCCCCCGCCCTGTATCATAAAACCCGCCATAACCCGGTGAAATATGAGCCCATCAAAAAAACCTTCATTAACATATCGAAGAAAGTTCTCTGCGGTAACAGGCGCCGCTTTCTCATCAATTTCGACAGTAATATCGCCTATGTTCGTCTGAAGTTTCACTTTCGCTGCTCCCGTCGGCTCACTTACAGGCTGCCGCGCTGCCTTCTTGCTGCACCCGGATGTCAAAACAACAGCCAACGTCAACACACCTAAATAGAATCTCGTGCACATCAAAATGTCCTCTCAAAGCAAAAATAATCGGCTATCAGTCCCATTTGTGTTCACTTACAGAAGCCAGAATCTTTTCTGCACATTCCATCGCTGCCAGTCCCTCTTCTGCGCTCACCTCCGGCCGCCGGCTTTTGTCGGCAACCGCCTCTAAAAAAGCCTCCTGCTCAACACGCAGCGGCTCCTTATCATCGACGTCAAGCTGTTCTATATGTAAAAGGTCGGCCCAGTTGACACTCAAAGGATTAAAATGCTCGTCATTTTGATGCTCTTTTATCCAGTTGACAACGTTCACGTTCGGAGCAGCCTTGATTATTATGCCGCTCTTTCTGAGGTAGTCCACGCTCAAATATGCCTGCCGGCTGAACAGACGCACTTTCCTTTCGGTTTTCAGGGCAAGTCTCGAAGCGGTGATGTTTGCAATACAGCCGTTCTCAAAAACAATTCGCGCATTACAAATATCTTCCTTCTCGTCAATCACGCTGACGCCGACCGCATCAATCTTCTCAATCTTGCTCGCCGCCATAGATAGAATAATATCTATATCGTGAATCATCACATCCAGCACGACCCCCACATCCGTCGAGCGGAACGGATACGGACTTATTCGGTCGGCCTCAATGAACTTCGGCTCGATATCCAGGCGCTTCATCGCCTGCACTACCGGATTGCACCGCTCCGAATGACCGACCGCAACCACCGTACCGCGTTCTTTGGCAAGTTCGACAATCTCTTTACCCTGACTGACCGTAGCCGCCAGCGGCTTTTCAATCATCACTGCCATGTTGTTCTCGATGAAGAGCCTGGCCAGCTCGAGATGTTCCGACGTGGGAGTAGCTATTGTAACGGCATCAACCTTACCCAGAAGCTCGGCGCCGTCAGTAAAAACCGCACAATTATGCCGCTCGGCA
>JAUWKC010000195.1 GCA_030607345.1 Planctomycetota bacterium
GACCGGCCACGATTATCCCGGAAATACCCTTTTGCTTTAACTCGAGCGCCCGCTCTGCAAACGTCGGTTTGCCCTGCTCACTGAAGCAATCGAAGACAACCTTCGCGTATTCGGGCACATTGGAGCGAAGCTTCAGGAAAGGACCAGCCGGCATAATATGGTCAGTAGTTATTTTGTCACCACACTTGAGCAGCACCTTGCCTCGCAGCTCTTTTGGAAGGGGCGACGGCATGTCGGGCACAACGATTGTCGGGCCCCGCAAGACCTTCGCTTTTTTCGCCTCTTCTTCGCCCAGGGGCTCGGCTATCATATTGTCGTTGACGACAAATTCCTCCGGCAGCTCAATTTCAGGGCATTCGATACCGAACAACTCCGACAGTTCCCGCGGGTCGGTAATTCGTCCCGTCAGCGCCGAAGCGACCGCCGTCTCGGGACTGACAAGATAGACATGGTCGCCTTTTGTACCACTTCGGCCCGCGAAGTTCCTGTTAAACGTCCGCAAACTCACCGTTCCATCGGCAGGTGAAAGACCCAGTCCGATGCACGGACCGCAGCCGGATTCCAGTATCCTCGCCCCCGCTGAGACCATATCGGCCAGCGCACCGTTTTCAGCCAGCATGTTCAAAACTTCCCTGCTGCCCGGAGCAATTGCAAATTCGACTAAATTGTTTATCCGCCTGCCCCGCAGGACCTGCGCGACCATCATCAAGTCCGCATAGCTTGAGTTGGTACAACTGCCGATGACTATCTGGCGTGTCTCAAGCCCGGCAAGCTCAGCCACAGTCCTGATATTGTCCGGCGAAGAAGGACAGGCCGCCAGCGGCTCAAGCTCGGACAGGTCTATCTTGATAACCCGGTCATACTCGGCATCCGAGTCGCCGGCCAACGGCTTATAATCCTTTTGCCGCTTCTGCGCGGCGAGGAACCTCTGGGTTTGCTCGTCACTGGGAAAGACGCTTGTAGTAACGCCCAGTTCCGCCCCCATATTGGTTATCGTCGCCCGCTGCGGCACCGAAAGCGTCGAAACGCCGTCGCCGAAATACTCAACTGCCCAGCCTACATTGCCTTTTGTGGTGAGTATGCTCAACAGCCTGAGAATCACGTCCTTGGCCGCTACCCAGTCCCGCAGGCGGCCTGTCAACTTAATACCCAAAACTTTCGGACAACTAAGGAAAAACAGCCCCGTTGCCATAGCCGCCGCCACATCCAGCCCGCCGGCGCCGATAGCAAGCATACCAATGCCGCCGCCGGTCGGCGTATGCGAATCGCTGCCCAGAAGTGTCGCTCCGGGCCTGCCGAACCGCTCAAGATGAACCTGATGGCAGATGCCGTTGCCGGGACGCGAATGATATATGCCTGACCTGGCAGCTATTGTCTGGAGGTACAAGTGGTCATTGTGGTTCTCCGGTCCGAAGCCAGCCATATTGTGGTCCACATAGCTGACCGAAAGGGCCGTTTTTACTCTGCCGGCGCCAATCGACTCAAACAGCAGCAGGGCCGTCGTACCGGTGGCATCCTGGGTGAGCGTCTGGTCAACGCGGATAGCAACCTGCCGGCCGGCAACAAGCTCACCTTCTGCGAGGTGCTCGCTCAGTATCTTATAAACAAGTGTCTGTCGCAATTCTGCGCTCCCTGAAAGACTCGGGATTTATAATTTAGCACAAGTATGCCCTCAAAACAAATTCGATTTTCAAAGGTTTGAAGGATTTCGCAAAGACAGCACGGTATTAGACTCTGCAATTACAAACCGCACCACAAAAAAGACGGCCCTATGCCGATAAGCATAAGGCCGCTTTTGGTGGCTTTGCTGGTAGTTTCGCCTACTCCTGCTGGTAGTTGACCTCGAGCACCAAATAGGCGTCGTTGAGACCCTCCGGGCCCGGGTTAGTGGCGCCAGCGTCACCGTTGCCAGTTGGCCGCGTACCGTCCGGGCCGCCCCCGTTACGCCAGTCGCCGGTGATAGGAGAATGTGTGTAGATGTTATCTCCTCCGATACCCACCCGGGGGCCGTTCTTCTTGATAAACTCGACTCTTCCGTCCTTAAACAAGACATTTTGCCCCTTGCTCTGATGTGCAAACGAATTGGCGCCGACATCCATGTTCTCGATGGCGAGAGCCTCCTTGGACAGATGGGGGTTCCTGTCTGCGGCAACGGGAGTGCCGGGGTTGGACTGGTCTATGATGCAGAAAGTAACAGTAAACGGCTGGCCTGGTCCGCTGTGCGGGTTCGGAACATTGAACGGCATCTGATAGGCGTAGCTGACCATCTCACCCGGCATCAGGCGCAAACCTCGGTCGCAGCCGCCGAAATCCCATACAGTCTCAAGGGTTCTGTTGAAACGACTCGCCTCCGTTGCAGCAATATCAAACACCTGGGCGTCGTCACCCTTGCAGACAAACTGGTCGGGCTTTACGCTGGCATACTTTACCAGCAGATACCAGCACGACGTAATAGTCCCCTTGCCCACGGTGCCTGCGTCTAGGTCGATGGCGAAAGCCTCTTTCTCTGTTCCCAAGGTTGGAGCGGACCAGCGATTTATAAGTCCCGTAGTGCTCCACGTGCTGCCTGCTCCTGCTGAACGGGGGAAAGTGTCGCGGTTCTCAGTGGCATACAGCTCGCAGGCCTTGCCCAGGCCGCTGAGGTTGGAGCCGCAAACCAGTATGAGGGCACGGTTCCTCGCCTCATTCAACGCAGGCATCAAAATGCCCATCAAAAGCGCGATGATGGCGATAACCACCAGCAACTCAATCAATGTAAAACCTCTTCTTCTCATGTCTTTTCTCCTTACATTTTTTTACCACTATCGCAACCTCTTACCGGCCCATGGGCTGCTTTGACTATTCAATTTAACTAACAGGGCTTAGCCGGATAACCACCAATCAACGTTATAGCCGCGGTTCTCAACCATATTACAGCCGACCCAGAAACCGGATGCAACGCGTCCGGTTATATGCTCCGTGCAATGCATTCGTTTATCTGCGAAATCCAGGTAAAGGTAATAACAAAATAGACGGTGACGACCACTATCACCGCTGCCGCCAGAGCGTGCTTTGCAACTACAGGTATAATGACATCTCTTCCGACCGAAAGGACTTTTTCTCTGCCGGAAACCTCTGTGCGCTCCAGAGCGTCTATAACTTCATCCTCCATACTGCTCATATTCGACTCAAAAAGGGCGAAATAACTCGCCAGCCTTTGTTCTTCTTCTTCAAGGGCCCCGGCGTACTGACTGCAGCCGGAACATTCCCGAAGGTGCTGCCGCACCGCGTTTGTTTCGGCCTCTGAAAGAGTCCCATTGACAAGCTCTTCAATGCCGTCCCTTATTTTGTCACAATCGCTATTCATTTTGCACCCCTTTAGTCAAAAGCTCGTGCAACTGTTTTCTTGCAGCTTTCAATCTTCGGCACACGCCCGAATTGGATATATTCAGCTTCTCGGCAATCCTCTTGAGACTCTTGTTGTTGAAATAATACATTACCAAGGGCAGCCGAATCTCCTGTGGCAGCCGGCCGATAGCTCCTGCCAAGTCGTGGTTCTGCGACGCCGTTTGCCCGGACCGGGATGCCTGCTTTGCAGCCCACGCTCTCGCCTGCTTCTTTCTGCGAAGCAAATCGAGGCACAGGTTCCTGGCAACCCGCAATATCCACTTGTCAAACTGCTCGCTGCCGCGCAGCTTACCAATCTTCAGAAATCCCTTCAGCATCACATCCTGGGCAATATCCTCAGCGTCGTCAACATTGCCGAGAATACCCAGGCATACCGCAAAAACATATCGGTAGTGCCTCTTGACCAGCATCGCATAGGCATTCTTATCACCGCGCCGGCTCGCTTCAACCAGGATTTCATCCGAAAAATCATCCAATTGAGCTTCCCAAATTCCTTCTATAATAAAGACGAATGAGAAACCCGAAAATGCAAAAAAATAGCGTTTTTTTCAAAATTTATTGTAATTTTTTTCTCAGCCCCGTTTTAAGGAAACAGCGGTCTTGTGCGCAATCACACAAGACCGCTGCATAAATCCGCATAAGCTGCTTTTTGGCGCCTGCGTCAAGCATTCCAAATCAAGGCTGACTCACCACAACTGAGTCCCGCCTGTCCACAGGACCACTGACAGCCGTGCCGCCGATTGCAGGCACTGTGCCCAGCATGATATCTTCCAGCGGGGGCACC
>JAUWKC010000308.1 GCA_030607345.1 Planctomycetota bacterium
CAGGAAATTATCCGGATGGTCTTTGCTTTCATAAAGATGTATTTCATTAGGACAGATTTGTTGTTTGAGCAGACTCTCCGGCTCCGTTATCAAATGCTCCCGGCTGACCTCAATTTTACCTTCGGTCCCCGTAAACAAAACGCCCGGCCCGTTCCTGCTTATCGGGCCGCGCGTCATAATAGTACCGTTGGCATACTTGTAGGTGAGCACTTTATAATCTTTGCCATCCGGCGGAATGATTTCCACCGGCCCGCTTTCGTCCATCCCCATAGCCCACTGGGCGGTATCGAACATGTGCGCACCCCAGTTAGTCATCTCACCGCCGGAATAATCACGATACGCCATCCACCCGCCGGGCGCAATCTTCGAGGTATAAGGCCTCCACGGAGCCGGCCCAAGCCACATATTCCAGTCAAGCCACTCCGGCTCCGGTTCCGCAGGCGCATCGCACGACCATAAAGATGGCCCACCAACGTTGACCGTTATCGATTTTACCCGGCCGATGTACCCATTGCGAATCAACTCACACGCAAACCGAAATTCCCGCCACGAACGCTGCTGAGTACCCGTTTGAAATATGCGTCCGTATCTTTTAATCGTATCAGCCACCTCTCTGGCCTGTCTGATAGTAAGCGACAGCGGCTTTTCACAATAAATATCCATACCGGCCTTGGCGACGGCAATGGACGTCAGGACATGCCAATGGTCCGGCGTAGCAACTAATACCGCGTCGATGTCCCCCCGTGACACAAGCTCCCGAAAATCATTATAGCTCGAACAGTCATTATTGCCATAATGTTTGTTGACGATGTTACGGGCGCGATTGCGATTGTTGGCGTTCACGTCGCAGACAGCCACAAACTGTACCTCGGATTTGCTGAGAAAGCCTCCACCCTGTACCCATATTCCCCCGCCCACGTGCCGTGTACCCTGCCCGCCGACACCAATAGCGCCCATTACAATTCTATCGCTCGGCGCCGAACGACCGCCAAGCCCAAGCACCGATGACGGAACAGCATAAGGTAACGCTATTGTCGCTGTACCCTTGAGAAATTTTCTTCTTGTTATTTTGCCGTTTTTCACAAGCATCTGCTCCCGGCCTTGTAAGGTGCGATTTTTCGCACCATTCACCTGTTAGACAATAATCAATAATCATTAATCATTTTCACAGCCGCCAGGGTGCGCGCATCGCGTGGGTGAGCATATTGTTGGCCGCCGAGTCATTGATGAACCGCTCGGCCTTCGGGTCCCATCTTAATTTTCGGCCCAACAGCATCGCGATATTGCCTAAATGACAAACGCTGCTCGAGCGGTGCCCAATCTCCGCCGTGCAGATTGTATCCTTACGACTCCTGATACAATCCAGGAAGTTCTGCTTGTGGTCACGGTTGTTGTACAGGTGAATCTCATCCGGGCCTATTTTGCTCGTCAGAAGCGACTTCGGCTCAGCGTCTATCTTGCCGCGCGTTACAAATACCCATCCTTCGGTGCCCTCGAAACGCGTACTTCCTCCGCCGGTTTTGAGAATCAATTTGACGTCGTTAGCGTATGTATATTCTATATCCACTCCTTTCGCGGTGGTGAACAATCCGCTCTTCGGGAAATCACCTTTGCCGACGATTTCAACCGGGCCGGTATCATCGGCCGCGTTGCCCCACTGGGCGATATCAAGATAATGAGCACCCCAGTTGGTCATCTGGCCGCCGGAATAATCTAAAATAAAGCGGAACTGATAGTGACATCGCTGCTCGTGATATGGTTCCCACGGTGCAGGCCCAAGCCACATATCGTAGTTGAACCCTTCCGGCACAGGTTGAGCTTGCCACGTAGGCGGACACTTGCGGTTATTTCCCGGAATACCGACCCTCATAGTATGCAGCTTGCCGATTCTGCCGTTCTGGACCAGCTCACACGCAAAGCGAAACTCGTTGCCCGAACGCTGTTGAGAACCGGTCTGAAAGACCCGCCCGTAGCGCTTGACCTCATCGGCAAGGACACGACCCCCGCCTACGGTCAGAGTCAGCGGCTTTTCACAAAACACATCCTTACCCACCCTGACAGCGGCAACCGACATCGGCACATGCCAATGGTCCGGTGCGGCGATTGATACGGCGTCGATATCATCCCGGGCCAATACTTCACGAAAGTCGGTGTAACAGGAGCTTGCAGTAAGGCCGGCTGACTGACCGGCTCGCCCCATATGTTCGACGTCTGCATCGCATACCGCCAACACCTCACAGCCGGATTTGCCTTTGAAGCCCCTCATATTCCCTGTGCCCTGACCTCCCATCCCGATGCAGCCCATCGTAATGCGATTGCTGGGTGCGTCCGCCCCGAACACCGAAGAAGGAACAATCATCGGCCAGACTATAGCCGCTCCCGCAGCCACCGCCGAGCTTTTCAAAAACTGCCGGCGGGTTACTGTTTCTGCACTTTTGGTTCTTCTGTTTTTCATTACTTTTTCCTTTTTATTTAGAGCCTATCCGAATAATCCCTCGTTGGCCCGAGACCGAGCGAGTCGGTTGTGGGCAAGGAAGGCGAAGCAGGCAA
>JAUWKC010000250.1 GCA_030607345.1 Planctomycetota bacterium
AGCAGCTCGTCAATCCAGGCGGTCCTGGTTTCGTCCACAATGTCATAGAAAATGGCGTTGCCGTAAAGAAGGTGCGCAACATCAAAGATGCCCTGGTTGTCAGGCTGATAGGCTGCCACGTCGCCGTCGCCTCGCTCGCTGTGGATTTTATAGAATCCCTCGGCCAGCCGCATAAGCTCGGTTTGGGCAACGTCTATGTCTCGGACGGCCCGGATTTGCTCTTGGCTCAACGCCGGGCCGCACCACGGCATAAGCCCTTGGCGAATTTCGTAGCTTTGCCCCGCTATTGAGGGTACGAAGATAACGCCGAGGTTAGGCCGGATAGTTGGGATACCGTCTGTAGGCCAGTCAATCACCGGCCGGGCACGAGCCATCTCCGACCGCCACATCAGCTCCGGGTTGTAAAAACGCTCCTTGTAGTGGCCCGTATCGTAAATCTGCACCTGCCACATCTCGTTCATATCACGCCGAGGCGGGATAAGAATAAGACAAGGACCCTCGCCGCGCCAGAAGGCCTTGTGCTGTTCTGTTTTTTCATTTGTCACCATAACAGGCACTTTCTGCCAAACCGATACGAAATTACATTGCCGGTTATCATTTCTGCACTTCGGCCGGAGGCAGAGTCTCGACCCACTTGAGGTTAAACGAATAGAGCTGTCTGCTTGAGATAAGGTGCACCAGGCCGTTGGCAGCCTGACAGACGGACAAGTATCCCCCCCGCTCAGCGGTGCTGAAACCCAGTTTGAAAGGACGACCATCCATGCTTTCGACCGTTGTGTCGGGCCCGTCGTGGCTGACTAATCTGATGTGAGGCCAGGTCTCGCCGTCATCGTAAGAAATCGCCCCGAACAGACCGGAAACCGGACGCTCTTCGCCTGAGGCATCGACAATCTTCATTTTCTTACCGAAGGAAGCAAGGAAAAGCGGCCCTTCTTTGAGCCTTAGCATAACCGGTCTTTGTCCGCCGCCTACCGGTGGGAAGATGCTTGCGCTTCGTTGGAAGGAACTACCCATATCATCAGATACGCTCTTTGGCATCCTGCCGTCGATATTGTCTCCCCGGCCGAAGGCCAGCAGCCGGCCGTCGCCAAGCTGCGCGACGCAGGCGTGAATACCAGCGATGGTGCCGCCCGGGTCCCGCCAGGTTTTGCCGTTATCGGCGCCGAGATATACGGCCGAGCCTCCGCTGCCGCCGGTAACAGCATCGCAGGGCAAAAGGATTTGGCCATCCTGCGTCCGGAAGATGGACTCGATAGGCATCTGTCGTATGTTGTGCTCCGGCAGTATGATTCGGGCCTTGCTCCAGGTCCGCCCGTTGTCTGTCGAGGTCCGCATAATCACACCCAGTGACCCCCAGGTCGCGGCGGCCGCAAATCCGTTGAAGTGATAAAGCGTCCCGTCCGCATCGCACCACAGCGCCGATGTGTGGTCGTTGCGGTCCGGCTGGTCCCAGAACATTGTTGCCGGCTGCCACTGTTGTGAGCCGTGGCGAAGCCTGCTGGCCACAATTGCCAGCTCGCGACCGCTCTCGGAAACGCACGTGTACCATATTGTCAACAGGTCGCCGTTGGCGCACTGGACGATATTCGGCACGTGATTGTGGTTCGGGAAAATCGGACCCTTTGCATTCTCCGGGATAATCACGTACCCGGTCGGCCCTCCGAAATAAGGCTGCTCGCGGTCGGGTCCTTTCATAATGTCATCCGGGACGTTTTGCTTTACGTCCTGCTGGTGCAATTGCGGCAGCGGCCGGGATACAGGCTCGGTTTTCGGCATCGCAGCCAGCACCACCCGAAAACCTATCACCCAGCTTCTGTCCTCGGCCACCACGCCCATACGGTTGGCGCAGCGCAAGTAATAAGGCTCGGCCGAGTGACTGCCTCCACGCGTCACCTTTATGTCACCATCGCCATAGCCCACAGGGTCGAGCTGATGACCGGGCTTATACGGACCATACCAGTCATAACACCATTCCTCGACATTGCCGTGCATATCGTGCAGCCCCCACGAGTTCCCCATCGTTTTGCCGACATTCAGGGGCACGACCTCCTGCCTGCCCTTGCTCCTGGCAGGGTCGGGATACCAGCTCCGCCGAGCGTTTTTGAGGAAACTCTCAGGAAGCGCATCACCGGTGTAGAAGATGGTTTTGGTGCCGGCCCGGCAGCCATATTCCCATTCAGCTTCGGTGGGCAGCCGATAAGGCAGGTCCTCTTTTCTGCCCAGCCAGTCGCAGAATGCCTGAGCATCGTGCCAGTTGACAAACACGACGGCCTCATCATTTTCAATAGAAAATCCCATCTTGCCCCGCAGGTAACGGTGCGTGGGGTCAAACTTCTCGTACTGAGCATTGGTGACCTCGTAAACACCCATATAGAAGGCCCTGCTGATGTTGACTTTATGGGCCGGGGGCTCGTCGGCGTCACCGTTTATTTGGTAATCGGACCCGCAGAGAGACTTGGGCAACCTTTCTTGCCCAAAGCCCATCGAAAAAGACCCGGGCTCAATCCGAGCAAACCTCATGCCAATTGAATTTGTGTAGACCTTTTCGGCGGGCATCTTCGTCGCCCCAGCCGATTTGGTTAAACACAATGCTGTTACCAGGCAAGCTGCCGTTGTCAGCAAAAATCTACCTTTCATAAACGCACCTCCAGGATTCAAATGTTTTTCAATTCCTTTGCAGGCTTAAATGGGCGCTTCGGTTTCTCCGGAAAGACGCATCCAAACCAGGTTGAGTTCAATCACCTTTATAAATCCTCAATCTTCTCGGCCGGAACAACCCGCTTGTACTGCGATGGAGACAACCCTGCCGGGACTATCACGAAGAGCCGGCCCTTAGTGGTCTCGAATTTCAACAGCGAACCTTCCAGACTCTTCCATTTCTTTCCATCCCGATACACCGTCACCTTAGCCCCGGCCCAGGGATTGTGCAGCCTGCATTGGCTGTAAGCCTGCGATTTGATTTCGACGAACTCGATTGTTCCTTTTCGCATTGAGGATGTCACCAGGAACGCACCGCGACACAAAAGGGTAAAAGCGGCATCCCAGCACTTCGGCCAGGCGGCGAACACATGGATAACGGTCTCGCCGCCGGGGCCGGCCGGCACGCCCTGACACAAAGCCAGGTGCAAAGCGTCGCCGGCTGCTCCAATATCCTCCACCGACATTGCCTGAGGCCCCTCCCAGTTCGCAAGGCGGTTTGAATAGAAGCGTTCTTTCCTCTCCGGCCCGTCCGGCAGCAACCTCAGCATGCCGGGCAGAAACTGCTTCAGCTCATCGGACCGACCCAACATAGCTGCCGCGATAGCCATTCGGTAAGTCACCTTATTGCGAACGCTCA
>JAUWKC010000026.1 GCA_030607345.1 Planctomycetota bacterium
CGCTGGTGGCAGCAGGCGCAGACCCGCGAGGACACGCGTAAACTTGCACTGATTTTTTGCACGGGCCAATACACCGGACACACCAGGGGAACCTACACGTTCCATCCCACCTCGAAGCAGTGGTTCAAGGATGAGTTCGAGCCTTTCGCCAATTCAGATTTCAAAATTCTCATCTTCGAAGCCCTCAGGGGCAGTTCCTGCGTTTACAAAACGAGGATAGGCAGTCTCGGTACTAAGGACAATCGCTGGCAGGACGACTGGGTTGACCCGCTGGCCGAGCTTACCAAACTCGCCCATGCTGACGGTATGAAGATATTCGCCAGCATGAGGTTCATCGGCCCGCAATACCCGATGAACCGTTCGCCGATTGCCTGGGCGCCGAATTATTGGAAACACCCCGAATTGACCATGCGCAATAAGGACGGCGTTGCCATCACCAATTTGAGCCTCGCCTATCCAGAGGTCCGCAAATACTGGCTCAGCCTTTTGCGAGAGACGCTGGATTACGGTACCGACGGAGTCCAGCTCCACCTCAATCGCAGCGAACCTTATGTATTCTACGAGGAGCCGGTGGTCAGAGCCTTTGAGAAAAAATATGGCCAGGACCCGCGAAAACTCTCCGTCGAGGACCCCCGCTGGGTGGCTCACTCAGCAGGCTACCTTACCCAATTCATTGGCGAAGTGCGCGCACTGGTTGACGAAAAGCCAGGCCGCCAACTCGGTGTAACTATCTCAGGTCGAAAGAGTGGAAGTCCGGCTCACTACGAAGAGAACCATTGCGACGTGGAGAGGTGGATTCGCGAGGGTCTTGTGAACTACATCATGGCAACTCCGCACCTGCATCCGGCCCTGATAAAGAAATGGCGCAAGCTCGGGGGCGACAGCATCCACCTCTGGCCTGACCTGATGCCGCGGAAGCAGACGGCCGCCAGTTACGCCAGGACTGCGAAGATGTACTACAAAGCAGGAGCCGACGGCCTCTGCTTATGGGACGGCGAACGTAGAACTGCCAGGGTCAGCGAGTGGGCCGCCGTCCAGAGACTCGGGCACGTCAAGCTGCTGGATAGCATCATCGAACAGGGCCCTTCGTATTACAGGGCCGTAGCTCTCAAGTACCTCGGCGGCTTTGACGTGGAGTGGTCCTTCAAGGATGGCTGAGCCGAACTTTGTTGAGCCATTCGAAAGGACTGAATTATGTTTTTTGAGCGTTTACCCCATTAGAGGCTCATTGCATTTGCGTGAAGTTGAAATGGTTTATAAATATATGTTGATTTGAGGAAACAAAAAATGTTTTGTTGTAAGCCTCTAACGGGGTGAAATGGGAAATGTCAGGTAATAGTAAGTTCAGTAATGCTTATCGGTTTGGAGGTGCGTGGTATTGATGCTTGAAAGGCTTTGTTGTTTAGTTTTTATTTTTTTGGCTGCCTGTCCATCTTTCGGGACAGAGTTGGAGGTTGGTTTTGCTATCGGTTCCGGTAGGGGTTTTGAAGGGCGGCTTGGTGTTGATATTCCTGTTCGACTGTCGAAGGCTTGTAAAGAAGCTGTTACTGTTGCCTATAAGGTTGCAGGCGGAACCGCGGTCAGGGGGGAGGATTATCAACTGGCTGACGGCGCGGTTCGTTTTGAACCCGGCCAGACGAATAAGAGTATCGAATTAGTGATAATCTCGGATGCTGTTTCGGACAATAACGAGACGGTCGTTGTTGAACTTGGCGATACAGTCAACGCAAAGCTGGGTGTTAAGAATCGCTATACGTTTACGATATTGGAGGCGGAGGGTTTGCATCTTAAGGTGGATTTCGGTCTTCCGGTGTGGTCCGGTTCGGATTCGCTTACCAACAGCGATGAGCCCGTACCGAATACCGTCAAGCAGGGGTGGACCCCGTGGGTTTCGCCTCGCTGGGCGGACATGTACGACCATGGTGGAGTGCAGTTGGAAGATGTTGGAGGGACGGGAATAAACATGTCGATGACGACGGTTCGCGGCGGTCATATGACGCTCAAGGTTTGTGGATTGCGCAGCGGGCTTGCGGGCGGTTTTGGCCCACTCGGTAAGCCGATGTATGAACCGCTGTGCAACAGTTGGGTCTATAACTGTGACTGGCCCGATACTCCGTGGGGTGATATTATCGTTGCGATGTACAACCTTCCTGCGGGCCAGTACGTTTTGAAAAGTTATCACAACCACTTTTATTGCAAGAGGGTATCGGGCACGGACGAACCGACGATTATTGACTGCACCGAAATACGGGACCCTCAGCCTCCGATGCCTTCGATTAAGGCTCTGTCGCTGGATGAAGTGCTCAAGCGTTATGAAGGAGTTGAGCGATGGCATAATGCCAGGCGCGAGATGGTCAATGCCCAGCCTGAGTACTGGGACTACCACGGCCAGGAAGATTACCCGGCGAACCGTCCGCTGGGACGTATCGGCAGCGGTGCGGTCGAGACTCTCAAGGCCGCAACGAACGTTCCGTGTCAGCAGGTAACGAGCGATGAGGAGCTTGTGCCGTCAGTGATGAAGTTCCAGACCGACGGTTCGGCGGTTTATGTGGTGTATGAGGCGGGCTGTTGTATTGCCGATGGTGTTCGTCGGTCGCGCAACGAAGGGGGACGAGCGATTCTCAATGCCTTTGAATTAAAGCTGACCAGGAAACCAAGATGAGGCGGCGGTTAGGAATGCGTTAATGTTTTCGGTTTGGAGTAAACTTTTAACATAGGAGTCACAAATGGTAAAGTCTGAAAAGGTGTTGGTATATCTTGTAGCGTTAATCAATCTTCTTCTTATATCGAGCGTATCGGCTGAACTGGTCGATGATTTTGATGGTCCGCAGAAGGGAAGCTGGGCTCCGGCTCGCTGGTGGTACGGCAGAGATTGTGCCACCAGGGGTAAATTCATTGTAAACGACAATGAAGGCCCCAAGCTGGATATAGCATTTTCGAGAGGCCGGCGTGCAAAAGAGATAGTTGCAGCAGGTGGACTGGTAGTTGAAGTTGAAGTCGTGCGGGTAAGAGGCAGTGCCGCGATATGTATCGGGTCGAAGGAGTTCGAAAAAAACGGTATCGCGGTTGTGGTTCAGGCAGAGCAGAGCAAAGACAAAGACAAAATCTACATTAACGGCGAGGCAACTGCGATAGGTACCGAGTACAGACCAGGCCGGAAGGTTCGAATCGAGCTTAATACACGGGAGCTGGAAAAGGGTTCGCCGGCCTCGGTCAGCGTGTATTTTGACGACGTGGAAGTCGCCGAGCAGAGTTTTCAGTTGCAGAAATCCCCGCAGGCATTTTACCTGGCAGCTCGTGGCGGACAGGCAATCTTCGATAACCTGGTGCTGCGAACTGCAAGGCCACAGTTCGAGTTCGCACAACCATCGTCATCAGCCGACGAACAAACGTCGCAGGTTCTTGTCGACGTTCTCTTGAAAAACGCCCTGACTCAGCGGAGTTATTCGGTTGGCTATTCGGTTTCGAGCAGGACTGCTCAGCACGGAGGTGATTATGTATTGGACGGGGGAACTTTGACTTTCGCACCGGGCGAAGCCCAAAAGACAATAGTCTTGAAAGTCAATTCCGACAGTGCTGCAGAGGCCGACGAGGTCGTCGAGTTGATGTTAAAAGACCCGACGGGCGGCGCCGAACTTGGTGGGCAGGTCTCTTATCGCCATACTATTATCGGTGAATTTCCACTTGTGAATTTCGAGGACCCCAGCCTTGTTGTGGCTGAGAACGCCAGCGACGTGCACGTAAATGTCGTGCTGTCGCATCCGTGCGAGCGTCGGGTGCTCGTTGGGTACGAACTGCTCGACGGAACGGCCAAAGCGGGCCAGGACCTTCGCGTCCCGGCAGGTCAACTCGTGTTCGAGCCTGGACAACGCTCCAAGTCCGTTACGATTGACGTTATTGATGACAGTGCCAGTGAGAATTCGATAAATGAGACGGCATTCGTTCGACTTTCCGCTGCGAACAACTGCGCTCTCGGCGACAACGGCAAACTGAAGGTCGAGATAATTGATAACGAACCGTGGATTGAATTCGACGGAAGTATGTGGATATGCGGCGAAGGTAAGCATAAGAAAATTAAGGGCAAGACTATTTTATCGATAAATGATAAGGGCCAACTGGAATGGGTGTCGACTTATGGTGACATACTGTATGCAAAACTTCCAGCCAAGAGCGTCGGTAAGGTCGGCGAGGTGGCTGAGTATGGATGGCTCTATAAAGGACAGGGTAATGCCACGGGTTCTTATGTTGAGAATATCTGTGAGCGTTACGGCTCGGGGGACCTGAGGCTTGCGATGCTGGACCTCGGTGACAAATCGATGTCGTTGGAGAAACAATACACTCGAAATGACAAAATATTTTGCGGAAGCAAAGGTTACCAGGCAAGGCTGTCGCCGCACGTTCCGACCGACGAGCGGGCGGACAAATGGGCGATACGAGTAAATCCCGACGGTGACAACTGTCATAGCCCTGTTGACTGGGGCGGCTGCTGGGGTTTTGCGACATACTATAACGGACATGGCGTGCCGGTGGGCGAGTTTACCCCTATGATTATAACGCTTGCACGGACGGCTGAGGATACGGTGGAATTTTCCGTTACTATGAATAATGAAAAGCATACGATGGTCGATAAGGACAAATTCCCAATCTCGCACAACAAAAAGAAGATGGAAAGCCTTTACGGCGAGGGCAGCTTTAAGGTCGTTGTGGTTGAGGATTATCAGCCGAAGAAGACCGATGTGATGGCGATTTATTTTGCCAACCAGAGGCCTTACGATTTGATAACTTTCGCCCCGCTGAAATAGTTCTTCGGCCGGGATAGTCCCCGCCACAGAATTGTTTCCGCCTGACATATCCGGATTTGGATTGGCAGGTACTGGTGCGGCACTTTTTGAAAGGGCGAGACGATGGCGCAAGGAACGGATTCATCGCAGAAGCGAAAAGCCAAGCTAAGTGTGGCAGAGATATTGGTGTTGGTGGCCGTTGTGCTGATTGCGTATTTATTTTTGCGGCCTCAAATAAACAGGCCCAGGCCGTTGCCGCCTCGGCTGGTGTGCGGGACCAATATCAGGGGGATTGCGAATGCACTCTATGTTTACGCGAGCGAGGATGAGCAGAATCAGCTGCCGCCGGGCGATAAATGGTGCGACCTTCTGATAGGCCGGGATTATACATCGCCAAAACAGTTTGTGTGCAAGAGTTCGGGCGCGGTTGAGGGTGAATCATCTTATGCCATCAACAAGTACCTTGCCGACAAGAGCGTGGGCGCTGCGGCGGACGATGTAGTTCTGGTGTTTGAGACAGACTTTGGGGTGGACCCGAACGGCCGGAGCGAGCCTGCCGGCAACCGTATATGTTACAAGATGCGTAATGACCTCCGCCCCCCGAAAAGAACGGTCTACAAGTATCGTTGGAACTTAGCCGGCGGAGCGGAAATGCTGAGCACGAGAAATCACGACGGCAAAGGCTGTAACGTGGGTTTTGTCGATGCGCATGTCGAGTGGGTGGAAGCAGCGGATTTGCCGAAGCTGAAATTCAAACCGGACCCGAACGAGTTCGACCGGGCATACGAGAGCTATTCTCTGACCAACTAGGCGGCAGGTTACAGAACAGATTGAGCAGGATAGCGGCTTGTGCTTTATGGACGTGAATAGTAGAGGCAGTTGCCTGTGGTTGTGTGCAAATGTTCGAAAAAGGGGCTGTGGTAGAGGAATTCTTTGAAAGCTCGTGGCCAATTGTGTAAAATTAGCGGTCGGGCACAGAGAGAATTATGGTTTTTTGAGAGTTCAAACTCGAATGTCAGCTAATAATACTGTTACGTCGGCGAAGGGATTTCTGGCGGCGGGGATTCATTGCGGCATTAAAGAATCCGGCAAGGCGGACCTGGGCATAATTGCCTGTCCGATGGGTGCGAAGGCGGCGGCGGTATTCACTACGAACAAGGTTGTCGCTGCTTCGGTGACCGTCTCGAAAAGGCATGTGAAAAGCCCTTTAATCAATGGGGTCATCGTTAACTCCGGCAGCGCCAACGCCTGCACGGGCGAGCAGGGGGTGAGCAACGCAGTAAAAATGTGCGCGGAAACCGCTAAACAGCTTGACGTTGCCGACCCACACCGCGTCCTGGTTGCTTCAACGGGCATTATCGGCGAGCAGGTTCCAATCCAAAAAATAACGGCGGGCATTTCAAAGGCGGCAGGTAGGCTTTCGGATTCGGCCAGGTCGGGCCTGGATTTTGCCAAGGCGATAATGACGACGGATACGAGACCGAAACAGGCGGTCCGCGAAATCGTAATATCCGGCAAAAATGTGACGATAGCCGGCGCGGTCAAAGGGGCTGGTATGATTGCTCCGAATATGGCGACAATGCTGTGCTTTATTACTACGGATGTGGCTATAAGAAGGCCTTTGCTTGTGAAGTCTTTGAAAGATGCCGTTGGCGATTCCTTCAACAAGCTGACGGTTGACGGGCATCAGAGCACGAACGATACGGCGATAATTCTTGCATCGGGACAGGCCGGCAATCGCCCGATAGTTGGTCAGTGTCCGCGGTACAAGAGATTCGCCGGGGCGTTAGCTGATTTGTGTGATGATTTGGCTCGGCAGATGGCGCTGGACGCCGAGGGGGCGACGCGGATGTTCAGGGTTGTTGTGACGGGCGCGGCGACAAAGGCCGAGGCGGCAAAGGCTGCACGGGCGGTGGCTGATTATCCGCTGGTGAAATGCGCGGTGAACGGGGGCGATGCGAACTGGGGGAGAATCATCTGTGCGGTGGGCTCGTCGGGCGTGAGGCTGAATGCAGGTAAGCTTAGCTGCAAGCTGGACAATTTGACGGTTTTCAAGAATGGCAGGCCGCGGAAGTTCGACGCCAAGAAGGCAAGCAGGATTATCAGCCGGACCGAACATACCATAACCGTGGATTTAGGGGTCGGCAAAGGCGCCGACTTTTGCCGCGGCTGCGACCTGAGCAGAGAATATGTGGCGATAAACGCCGACTACCACACATAAGCAGGCAGTTCACTGCAGAAAACATTTGCAAACCGCGCCCATTTGGTTAAACTACCGGCTCTTAGTTTTGGTCTATGAGTTGTTGATTTTTTGCAGAGTCTTGAAGGAGTTGTTCGAGTGAAGATTTTTGGCAAAATACCCGCATTGGTCGTGCCGGCACTTACTATGGCGACGTTGGCGGCGGCAGCCGAGGCCGCTGAATCTGCCGAAGTTGTCAGGACCCCGGTGAGCTGGGCGATTGCTCCTGTTGGTGCAGTTCTGGCGCTGGTCTTCGCGTGGTTCTTCTATAAGAACGTGATGAAGGCTCCGGAGGGCACCGAGAGGATGAAAGAAATCGCTCAGTATGTTCGTGAAGGCGCGTATGCGTACCTTTACAGGCAATACGGGGTTGTGTCCCTGGTGTTTTTGGCGCTTCTGGTTGTTTTCGGCATCCTAGCTTACATCGGGGTTCAGAATCCGTTCGTTCCGGTTGCCTTTCTGACCGGCGGTTTTTTCAGCGGGCTGTGCGGTTTTTTGGGTATGAAGACCGCGACGAACGCGTCGGCTCGGACGGCTCACGGCGCCAGTATAAGCCTGAACCGTGGCCTGCAAGTTGCGTTTCGCAGCGGCGCAGTTATGGGATTAGTGGTTGTGGGCTTTGGTCTGCTGGATATATCGCTGTGGTATCTTATCCTTGATAAGCTTGTTTATACGGTCGAGCATATGACGGCGGGGCTGGATTTCCTTGGCCTTACGCTGGTAAAAGCCGGGATGAATCCTGCGCACAAGCTCGGCGAAATCACGACGACAATGATAACTTTCGGTATGGGCGCTTCGACGCAGGCGTTGTTTGCTCGTGTCGGCGGGGGTATCTACACCAAGGCCGCGGACGTGGGCGCGGACCTGGTCGGTAAGGTCGAGGCCGGCATTCCGGAAGACGACCCGAGGAATCCCGCCACAATCGCGGACAACGTCGGTGATAACGTCGGCGACGTCGCCGGTATGGGAGCGGACCTCTACGAGAGCTACTGCGGCTCAATCCTTGCAACGGCGGCGCTCGGAGCGGCGCTGACGCTGCCCGCTCAGCAGGACGTGCTGCGGGCCGTCCTTGCGCCTATGCTGGTAGCGGGGATGGGGATTATCTTCTCTATCGCGGGCATTTTTATGGTTCGCTGCAGGGAAGATGCCAGCCAGAAGAACCTTCTTCGGGCACTGCTTTTCGGCACTCTGGGCAGTTCAGCGTTGATAGTTCTGGCTGTTGCAGGACTTGCGTGGACGGGTTGGATTAGCTGGGGCATCTTCGGCTCGGTGGTGTCGGGGCTTGCCGCGGGGGTTCTGATAGGACAGTTTACCGAATACTACACCTCCGACAGTTACAGGCCCACGCGGGGTATCGCCGAGCAGACTCTGATGGGACCGGCGACGACGATAATAGAGGGTTTCGCAACGGGTATGTATTCGGCGGGGCTGCCGGTTGTTACCATTGTCATCGGCATCCTTTGCGCGTTCGGATTTGCAGGGGGCTTTTCGGATATATCAATGGGTCTTTACGGCATCGGGTTCGCGGCGGTGGGAATGCTTGCGACGTTGGGTATTACGCTGGCGACTGACGCGTACGGGCCTATTGCGGATAACGGGGGGGGCAACGCCGAGATGAGCGGCCTGGGTAAGGAAGTCAGGGAAAGAACCGATGCGCTGGACGCCCTTGGCAACACGACGGCTGCGACGGGCAAGGGTTTTGCGATTGGCTCTGCGGCGCTGACTGCTATGGCGCTTCTGGCGGCTTATATCTGGGAAGTTCGTATCTGGGTTGCGAGGCTTGCATCCGAGAGCGCCGACGGTGTATACCAGATTGGAGCAAAACTGTTTTCGGCCACGGGCGAAATCCAGGGCACGATAAGCGCAGAGACTGCCGGGATAATGGACTTCGTTGAGGCTTACCAGCTTAACATTATGAATCCGAAGCTGATTGTGGGGCTTTTCCTCGGTGCGATGATGGCATTTGTATTCTGTGCTATGACGATGAAGGCTGTTGGCAGGACGGCGGGGCTAATGGTGAACGAGGTCCGACGTCAGTTCAGAGAAATAGCGGGGATTATGGAAGGTACCGGTACGCCGGATTACGCCCGATGCGTCTATATCTCCACACGCGGCGCACAGAGGGAGATGATTCTGCCGTCGCTGCTGGCGATAATTATCCCGGTAGTGACGGGGCTTTTGCTGGGCGTAGCGGGTGTAATGGGGCTGTTGGCAGGTGGTCTGAGTTGCGGATTTTCTCTTGCGATTACGCTCAACAACGCCGGCGGGGCGTGGGACAACGCCAAGAAGTACATCGAGAAGGGTGCTCTCGGCGGAAAAGGCTCCGAGGCCCACAAGGCAAGCGTAGTCGCAGATACGGTTGGCGACCCGTTCAAAGATACGTCCGGGCCGAGCCTGAACATACTCATCAAGCTAATGACGATGGTCAGCGTGGTTTTCTCTGGTGTGGTGGTGAAATTTGCTCCGACCGTCAGCGGCTGGCTGGGGCTTGGTCAATAATGTTGTTGGCAGGGGCGGTTGACCACTGCAGGCGGCGAAGTTAACCTATCGGGGTGGTCTTGAGTACGATGGGCCTTATTAGGCCCGGCTGTGTCGCAGACCGCCATTTTACTTATCGCAAAGCTGAGGAGTCATTGGAGACGAAAGCAAAGGCAGAGGCAGGACAGTTCGCTGTTGCAGCAGCCCGGCTTGCAGAGGAGCGGCACTGCACGGATGTTGTCGTACTGGACTTGACAGGTCTGTCACCGGCGACGGACTATTTTGTTATAGCTACGGGCACGAGCGACCGGCAGATGCGGAGCGTGACCGATGAAATCTCGCAGGCGGCAAAAGACCGCGGCATGCAGCGTTTCGGCCGAGCGGGATACGAGCAGGGACGATGGATTCTGCTCGATTTTGTGGATGTCGTGGTGCACATTTTCGACGAGGAATACCGCCATTATTATGACCTTGATTCGCTCTGGGGCGACGCTAAGAAATTGACTATCGAAGAAAAAAAGAATTAGCC
>JAUWKC010000259.1 GCA_030607345.1 Planctomycetota bacterium
ACACCACTCACGTTAGTCCAACAAAAGGCGATTTTGTTGCGTGGGTGGGCACGTATGATGACATTGCCAAAGGTCGTCAGGGCCAATATCGAGTGCGCCTGCTTGACAACAAATCCGGGCCGGGTGATACCGGCTATGCCGGCCTTGAGCTCCTACCGGACGGCACTTTTGTTACAACGACGTACTGCGTGCTCAAAACAGGCGAAAAGCCGCTGGTAGTCAGCGTTCGCTTCAAGTTGCAGGATATCGACGCCAAAGCCGCTTTGCAGGCCAAAAAAGCCGCCAAAAAATAAAAGACGAGAGATAATTTTCTGGCCAAATACTCACTGATTTGGTACAATTTTATATATTAATTTCCCAGGAAAGTATTATTTGGAGGGAACGACATGACCAGAAGGTCAAATCAACGAACGTGGGTCGTAATTTCCATCGTTCTGATGGCGTGTCTATCCCCGTCCTCAGCTAAGGTCATATATGTCGATGCGAACGCTCCGGGGCCAACTCATGACGGCTCAAGCTGGACCAACGCTTACAACTACCTTCAGGACGCTCTGGCCGACGCCGGTTCTGCCGCCAAACCGGTGGAAATCCAGGTGGCGGAGGGTATTTATAAGCCGGACCAAGGAGTTGGGATTACGCCCGGAGACCAGACGGCGACATTTCAGCTTATCAACGGCGTAACTATAAGAGGCGGTTACGCCGGCTTCGGTGAACCTGATCCGTATGCGCGGGATATCGAATTATATGAGACTATCCTGAGCGGCGACCTTAACGGCGACGACCTTCCGGACTTTGCCAACATGGCCGACAATAGTATCCACGTAGTAAATGGCAGTTCAACTGAACCAAACGCCGTGCTCGACGGATTGACTATCAGCGACGGCTATGTATCTGGAATGTATAATTACGGCGGCAGCCCGGCAGTGGCCAACTGTACATTCAGTGACAACTTTGCAAATGAAGGCGGCGGGATGTACAATACACATTTTAGTGATCCTGTTGTTACCAACTGCAAGTTCAGTTTGAACCAAGCCGGAGAGAACGGTGGTGCCATGTGTAATGAAGATAGTAATCCGGTAGTGACCGGTTGCACCTTCGTCGCCAACTCAATCATGCGCTTTGGCTTTGGCTTTGGCGGTGCTGTTTATAATGAAGGGTGCAGCCCAACGTTCGATTACTGTACGTTCAGCGAAAATTTATCAGAACGCGGAGGTGGAGGGATGTATAACCGTGACAGCAGCCCGACACTTACCAACTGTACATTCGAAGGAAACTGGTCGGGGCTATACGGTGGTGGGTTGGATACCGTGATGGAGAGCAGCAATCCGATATTGATTGGGTGCCGCTTTATCGGCAACTCGGCCGATGTAAGAGGCGGCGGTACATCGAACGGAACAAGCAGTCTCACGCTGATTAACTGCATATTTATTGATAACTCGGCTGCGGACGAAGGCGGAGCAATGAACAGCTGCAATGGCAGGAACATTAACGTGAGCAATTGCACGTTTTATGGGAACGAAGCACCCAACGGAAACCTGCTGGTTTGTTCTTGTAGCCAGTCCAACATTCAATTCACTAATTGTATCATGTGGGACGGCGGGAACGAAATCTGGAACCCGCGCGGCTCAATAATTACCCTTACATACAGCGACGTGTATGGAGGTCAGATGTCAGTGTATGACCCCTGTGAAAGTCTGATTTGGGGAGAGGGTAATATAGATGCTGACCCGTGTTTTGCCGATGCGAATAATGGTGATTATCATTTGAAGTCGCAGGCAGGCCGTTGGGATGCGAACAGTGAAAGCTGGGTGTTGGACAACGTTACAAGTCCCTGTATCGATGCGGGCAATCCCGGCTGTCCTGAAGCCAACGAGCCTTTGCTCAACGGCAATCGAAGAAATATGGGGGCCTACGGCGGCACGGCCGAGGCAAGCAAGTCACCCCCCTATTGGCGCAGTATCGCCGATATGACCAACGACTGGGTAGTAGATTCTAACGACCTCAAAGTCTTTGTCAGCTACTGGCTCCAATCCGGTGAGTGTATTCCCAGCGACCTTGACCGTGACGAAGACGTTGATTTTGCTGATTTTGCCTTGCTGTCAGGTAGCTGGCCCCAGGTACAGAATAGCGACTGCCTGCCTGATACGCTCCCAGAATACCCATTGTGGGTTGCTCTCGGAAAACCTTTGTGCTGGTGCTATCCACGGCAATGCCATGGTGACGCTGATGGGCAAAAAACCGGACTGTGGTGGGTCGGCACGACCGATTTAGCATTCTTCAGTGATTGCTATTTCAGCCCCGGCCCGCTGCCTCTCCCCGGTTGCGAATGTGCAGATTTCAATCGAGATGGTCAAGTCGATGAACTTGATGCCGCTATAATTGAAGCCTGGTTATACGTTATAGATGTTCCTGCGGACTGCGGTGGCACCTTAGTGACTGAACCGAGCATGACTTATGAGATAGGTGACTGCATTCCAGTTGAACTCGGCTCGTTCGCAGAAGAAGAGACCGGCGAAACTCGGTTCACCGTTACGGTCGAAGGCCAATATATCCTTTTCGAAGATATGATGCAGGCCAATTGCTGTCCTGAGGAGCTCGAACTGCTAATGACGGCCGACGACGACCTAATCACGATATACGAAATCGAGCACCTTATTGGAGTACCCTGCCCGTGCTTATGCGATTTTCCGATAACGGCAACACTTGGGCCGTTTCAGCCGGGCTCTTATACTCTCGATGTCTATGAGGATGGAACTTTTATAGGAAACACAAACATAACTATAGCCCCCGGCAGCTAACAGAGCGCCGGCAACTATTTGTGCCGATTTACACCGCCTGTCCGAGTCCCGAATCCCGAATCCCTGCATGTCGTAGGCAGGGATCCAGCGTATCTCACTTCATCATTCGAAATTCCTTGTTCGATATTCGATATTCTTTTTACCTTTTTTTCTTTCCCTTCTCCCTTCTTTTAGGCTAAAAACGCGGAAATCCTGCCAAGCTTAGTCCGATTTTTCTTGCCTCCGACACCGAAATTTGGTACATTGATACTCAGAAAACACCTTTTTCAAGGAGAACAAAATGAGTGCGGAAACAAATCGCATAATCACGCTGCTTATAGTGGTATTCGTCTTGCTGACGTCAATCCCGGCGCAGCAGAGGCAGAAGGTCATGAGAAAAGCAAAATCGGAGGATTTTCACTGTTGTTGC
>JAUWKC010000032.1 GCA_030607345.1 Planctomycetota bacterium
CCGGCTGGGGCGACTGCGTTGATGAGTACTACACGATATATCCGGACTCCATAGGTGTTCGCAAGGCAACAATACGCAGCGGCTCACCTCTGAAGGACTGGATAGAGTATCAGGAAGGTATTGTCGTCAATCAACCGGGAACAATACCGGAAGACAACATGAACTACGATGCGGTCAGTTTCGCAAACCTCAAAGGCGAAAGCAAAACTTACGAATGGACCAAAGACGGCGGACCTTCGCTGCGCAACCCGCCGGAGGAGCCCTGCATTCAGGTAATCAACTTCAAGAACCCTTACAAGCCCTTTAGTGTTGTTAATCCGGACGGCGTCAGAATCAAGGTCTACGGCGGCCACGGTCACGGTTCGTACTTCAACTGGTGGAATCACTGGCCGGTCGCCCAGGAAAAATCAGACACGACCGAGGCTACCAGCGCCGACAGACCTTCGCACTCCTCGCTTACTCACATCGAGTGGAAACAGTACTCGCAGGATGGAATATCGAGAACATGGATTATGCTCAATGGCATGACCAATAAGCCCGCCGGCGAGCTTGCGCCGCTGGGCAAGTCCTGGCTCTATGCTCCGGAACTCAAACTGAAAAAGGACGGTGCGAAATTTGTCAGCGAGGGTTATGACCAGACCCAGCGAGCGTGGCTGCTCGTGTGCCGCAAGACCAGCCAACCATCGAGGCTCAAGTTCTCGCTGGCAGCAACCAAAGACTCACCGGTGATGAATCCTGCATTCGTCATCAAGAACTGGGGCCCGGCCGATGCCTCTCTGATAGTAAACGGCAAAAAGATACCGCCAGGCAGGGACTACCGCCTCGGGCACCGCAGAACCGTTACAAGCAGTGACCTGATTGTCTGGTTCAAGACCGAAGCAACGCAGCCCGTTAATGTTGTACTGTCGCCTGTCAGCCGCTGATACGGCGCCGACAGACATCCCTGTCGTTACCGGGTGAATCTTCGGTATTCTTTGTGCAAGTGTTCCTTCGGGCGGCAGGAAAGCCTTTGGCCGAGCACGTGTTTTTGCCGTTTTGCAGTGGTTTTGCGCCGGCCTGGCAGCCCAAAATCTTGCCGCAGCGGCAACATTTCGCTGGACAGGACCGGCCTGTCGTGTTAATAACGTCCCTAAAACTCGGACTTAGAATCAGCAGGTATGTTGGCGGTTTGTCTGAGTATTGAGCTTGGCCGGATGCAACCAGTATTCTTGTCTTAATTGGAAAGGGCAATCAATATGATGTTGGCGGGAATAGGAATCTCCGGATTTGACCTCGGTGTTATCATCGCCTACCTGCTCGGTATTATGATTATCGGGATATGGGTGGGCTACAGAAGACACGCTACAAGCCAGCAATACTTTCTGGCAGGAAAGTCGCTGGGCTGGTTCAGCATAGGTGCGGCACTGTTTGCTTCGAACATCTCGACCATTCATCTGGTCGGACTGGCCGCATCTGGCGCCGACGTGGGACTGGTAATCGGAAACTTCGAGTGGATGGCATCTTTCTGCCTTATCATACTGGGACTTGTATTTGCGCCGTTCTATTTCAGAAGCAAAATCTCTACCCTGCCGGAGTATCTGGAAAAAAGGTACAGCGGCACAGCCCGAACGTGCCTGGCCTTTGTGGCAATTACCGGCGCCTTGCTGATACACATAGGCATTAGTCTTTTCGCCGGTGCCAAGCTCTTCGGGAGCTTTGTGAACATCAGCGTCATAAATTCGATTCTGATTATCTCCGTCGTGACCGTCATCTACACGGTCCTCGGCGGGCTTAAGGCGGTGGTCGTTACCGAAACGATTCAGGCGTTCCTGCTGATTGGAGGAGCCATCCTGATTACCGTCCTCGGCATCCACTACCTGCCGAACTGCGGCATCCACAACTACTCCGACTTTACCGCCCAGATTAAAAGCGGTCAGATGAGTATGGTTCATTCGATTACGAACAATAAGGGTCATCTCAACGAATACTCATGGCTGGCGGTACTGCTCGGATACCCCGTGCTGGGAATCTGGTATTGGTGCTCCGACCAGACGATAGTGCAGCGTGTGCTGGGCTCCAAAAGCCGGCGCGACTCGCAAAACGGCGCCCTTTTTGCCGGATTTCTCAAGATACTGCCCGTGTTCCTGCTGGTCTTCCCGGGCGTTCTCGGTTACCTGATGTTCAAGAACAACCAGATAATTCTTCCGCTTAAGAAGGAGGTCAGGCAAAAAGCCATCGAGAAATTCCTTAATCACCGGAGTGTTACGAAGGTGAGCGAACAAGAGGGCGAATTGGTGCTTAGATTAGAGGATGAAGAATTAGCGCTGCAGCAGGACAATGAAAAGTGGATTCTGAAAAAAGGAACCGCGAGTATCCTGCCTCCGAGGTTCAAGAACCTGGCGGTAGCTTTGCTAATCGAAAGTGGAGATTACGAAAAGCAAGACGATATGCTCGACTACAATGAGACGCTCGGGGCAATGATAATAAAGCTGGTTCCCGAGGGAGTGAGGGGGCTGTTGGTTGCCGGGCTTCTGGCTGCGCTGATGAGCACTATCGCCGCTGCGCTGAATAGTTGTGCGACCTTGATATCCGTCGATATCGTCAAACGTGTGTGGCCCCAGACGAAAGACCAGGGGCAGGTCCTTATCGGCAGAATCAGCACCGCCGTTGTTATGGTACTGGCGATGCTCTGGTCCACCCAAGGCGACCAGTTCGGCACCATATTCGAGGCAATAAACAAAATTCCGATGATATTCGCGCCGGCGGTAACTACGGTCTTCCTGCTCGGCGTCTTCTGGAAACGAGGAACAAACAAAGCCTGCCTTACCACGTTTGCGGTCGGCTGCGCGGCGGGATTAATCTACTTCGTTATAGATATGCCCGTAGTCGGCAAGGCCATCTTGGCGGCACCCCGAGATGGATTCGCAGGCATAGTGACCGACCCGATGCAGGGCCTCGGAATACCGTTTATGCTGGTAGGACCCATATTGTGCGCGATGTGCATCGTAATCTATGTGTTTGTTAGTCTCGCAACGCCAAAGCCGGCGCCGCAAAAACTCGAAAACGTCTGCTGGGACCATCCCCTTCAGGCAATTAAGCAGGGTAGGCTTACCGGTGCGGGCGACCCGCGAATGATAGCCTTGTACTTGTTCATCGCGATGGTCGTATTGTACCTCATCTTCCATTAATGTCGGGCCGAACCAAGCACTCGCAGCTAAAGTAAAGGACCCAAGAAATGCTCAAAGGAATATCTCCGCTGCTGAGTCCCGAACTGCTGGCGCTATTGAGCCGAATGGGTCACGGCGATGAAATCGTGCTGGCAGATGCCCATTTCCCCGGTGAAAGCTGCAACGACTATGTGCTGCGAGCAGACGGCCTCAGAATCGCTGACCTGCTCGACGCCGTTCTGCCGCTTTTCGTGCTGGATGCTTACGTTGACGAACCTCTGATTATGATGAAGGCCGAGCCCGGCGATACGCTCGACCCGGCCGTGGAGAATGCTTACCGCGCCGCGATTGACAGGCACGCGCCGGACGCGCCGCCAATCGCTCGAATCGGCAGATTTGACTTTTACGAACGCACAAGAGGGGCCTTTGCCGTTGTTATGACGGGCGAAACCGCCAAGTACGGTAACATAATTCTGAAAAAAGGCGTAACGCCTGTGTGATTTTTGCGGCCCGCCCGCGTGACAACCGACGCCTTGAAGGGACCGACCTTGTCGTCTGGCTGGAAATACAGTCATCGACGTCCTGCTGGCTGGAAGTTATGTGTTCAAAATCAATATGTGTTAATTCAGGACACGAAAGAAAGGTTTAGTTATGAGACAGGCAATAATGATAGAACCGGGCAAAATTGAATTCAGGGAGGTCCCCGAGCCCAAGGCCGGGCCGGGCGAAATTCTGCTGCGAATCAAGCAAATCGGCGTATGTGGCTCCGATATCCACGTCAACCACGGCAAGCACCCTTTCACCTCTTATCCCGTGGTTCAGGGCCACGAGTTTTCAGCCGAGGTCCAGGCCATCGGCGAAGGCGTCACCGGTATCAAACTCGGCAGCAAAGCTACCGCCAGGCCCCAGCTTGTCTGCGGTAAGTGCAGGCCCTGCCGGCGCGGTGATTATAACATCTGCGACGTCCTCAAGGTCCAGGGCTTCCAGGCCCCCGGCTGCGCCCAGGATTTGTTCGTGACAACCACGGATAGAATCGTGCCGCTGCCGGACTCATTGACCTTCGAGCAGGGAGCGCTGGTCGAACCCGCGTCGGTTGCCGTGCACTCGACCGGACGAGCCCCGAATTTAACCGGCAAGAACGTCGTCGTGCTCGGCGCAGGACCTATCGGAAACCTTGTCGCCCAGGTGGCGCGCTGCCGCGGCGCCGCCAACATCCTGATTACCGACCTCAGTGACTTCAGACTCGACATTGCCGGGAAGTGCGGCATCGTCAATACCTCGAACGCCTCGAAAGAATCCCTGGAACGTGCCTCGAAACGTGTGTTCGCAGATGAAGGTTTCGATGTCGCATTCGAGGCGGTCGGCGTCGAAGCGACAATGGACGCCGCCATCCGGAATATCCAGAAGGGTGGTTCCATCGTGGTTCTCGGCGTCTTCGAGGAGAAACCACATATCGATATGTCGATAGTAGGCGACCGCGAGCAGACCATCATCGGGACCTTGATGTATAAGCACGAAGATTATGTAAAGGCCGTCGAACTTATCGCCGGCGGTGACATAATTACAGAACCCCTGGTGACAAAACATTTTCCTTTTGACAAGTATCCCGACGCATACAAGTTTATCGACGAGCAGGGTGACAAGACCCTCAAGGTTATGATTGATTTGGACTAAGGTTCTATGAACAGACGCGACTTTCTTAAAACCGCCGGCTTGGGTGCAGCTTCGCTGATAACGCCGGGTTGTCTGCGCAGCGGCCCCGTATCGGCAAAGAAACCGGCGCCGCCGACCAATATCGTCTTTATTATGGCCGATGATATGGGCTACGGTGACGTCCGCTGCTACAACCCACAGTCGAAAATCCCTACGCCGAATATGGATGCCCTGGCCGACCAGGGCGTGCGTTTTACCGATGCCCACAGTCCATCGGCGGTCTGCACGCCTACCCGCTACGGCGTGCTGACAGGCCGATACTGCTGGCGAACACGGCTCAAAAAGGGGGTACTAAACGGCTTTTCAAGGCCCTTGATTTCTGGCGACCAGTTGACTGTAGCCGAGCTGCTCAAAGAACACGGCTACCGGACCGCCTGCATCGGCAAGTGGCATCTTGGCGTGGGCTGGCAGTCCGCCGACGGAAAACCTCTCAATGATTCGGCACGCGCCGAGCGCGTCGATTTCACCAAGCCGATTACCGACGGGCCGAACCAGCACGGCTTCGATTATTCGTTTATTACCGCTGCCTGCTCAACGGTCGATTCTCCATACGTATTTATTGAAAACGGTAAATGCACCGCTCAGCCGACAGCGACAATGGTCAGGACCGGCCCTGTAACAATCTTCGGAAGCCGGTCCGGGCCGATGGTGCCCGGCTGGTCGAACGAAGATGTTGACCTCACCTATGTTGAAAAAACGCGCCGGTTTCTGAAGCAGCATAAACAAAAATATCCCGCTAAGCCGTTTTTTGTTTACCTGCCGCTCTCGGCGCCGCACGCACCTTGGCTGCCGCCGGATTTTGTCAAAGGTCAAAGCGGCACTGGACCACGAGGCGACCTGGTTGTATTGGTGGACTGGTGTGTAGGCCGAGTGCTTGACGCCCTCGAACAACTCGGATTCAGTAATAACACGCTTGTCATTGTCACCAGTGACAACGGACCCCGCATCGGCAAAAATGGGCACAAATCGGCCGGCGACTTTCGTGGTTATAAATCGCACGTATGGGAGGGCGGTCATCGGATACCCTTCATCGTACGCTGGCCCGGCAAGACCAAACCCGCAACCCAGACCAGCCGGCTTATTTGCCTGAGCGACCTGATGGCCACGTGTGCAGCCATTGTCGGAGCGCCACTGCCGAATAACGCGGGCCAGGATAGTTTTAACATCCTGCCGGCATTATTAGACGAGAAACCTGATAAGCCGGTCCGCAACCACATAATAAGCCACTCCTCGAAAGGCGTTTTTGCTATAAGACAGGACAACTGGAAGCTGATTCTCGATACAAAGGCCTCCGGCGGCTGGGTCGGCCCCTGGGACAGCAGCCCAAAACCAGGCTCACCGGGACAGTTGTACAACCTTGCGGACGACCCGTATGAGAAAAACGACCTGTGGGATAAACATCCGCAGATTGTCAAGCGCTTAACGGGACTGCTGGAAAAGATAAAGGCGCAGGGTTACAGCAGAGATTTGAAGATTTAACGGAACAAAAGACAAATCAAGCTGAGGATAATGTATGAAACGTCGTGATTTTCTAAGAGCCGCCGGTCTTGGCGCCGTGTCGCTGGCAGTACCCGGCTGCACCAACGGTTATCGCCTGTTCGGTCGTACCGGCCGCAGACCGAATATCCTCTTTATTATGTCCGACGACCACGCCACACCTGCCATAAGTGCATACGGAGGTTTTTTGTCCGGTGTCGCCAAAACGCCCAATATTGACCGACTTGCAAAGGAGGGAATGCGTTTTGATAATTGTTTCTGTACCAATTCAATCTGCACTCCGAGCCGGGCTACTGTACTGACGGGAAAATACAGTCATAAGAACGGATGTCTGACATTGTCCGACCGTTTCGATGGCACTGGGCAGACGTTTCCGAAACTTTTGCAGAAGGCCGGATACTATACGGCGATGATTGGTAAGTGGCATTTGACGACCGAGCCAACGGGATTTGATTACTACAACGTACTGCCGGGGCAGGGACTATATTTCAACCCTCGTATGAAGGAAAAGGGCAGGGGCTGGCAGGACGGGAGAAAAGGAGGCGAAATTTACGAAGGTTATGTCACCGACGTAATCACCAACGTGGCACTGGATGTTCTAAAGAACAGGCCTTCAGATAGACCCTTCTGCCTGCTGTATCAGCATAAAGCACCGCACGATGAGTGGGAGTATGACCCAAAATATGAAAAGCTTTACAATGACGTTGCAATTCCTGAGCCGGAGACGTTGTATGATGACTACTCAAATCGCGGTGAGGCAATTAAGCGTGCCACGCAAAAAATCGGTATGAGACACACGAAGTTCGAGAAGGAAACCAGGCACTTGAAAGGCTGGGTGCGCAAAGCACAGCAATACCAGATTTATATGAAGAAGTATCTTCGCTGTGTCGCGTCCATCGACGACAATATTGGGCGGGTGCTGAATTACCTGGACGAGTCCGGTTTGACAGAAGATACAATCGTTATATATACATCGGACCAGGGGTTTTTCCTTGGAGAACACGGGCTGTACGACAAGCGGTTTATGTATGAGGAATCGCTTCGAGTGCCCTTTTTGGTTCGGTACCCGCGCCAGATAAAGGCGAGCAGCGTTAACGATGACATAGTCACGAACGTTGATTTTGCCGAGACATTTCTGGATTATGCAGGTGCTCGTGTCCCAAAGGACATGCAGGGGCGAAGTATTAGGCCCTTATTGCGGGGACGTACTCCAAAGGATTGGCGGGCATCTATGTATTACCGTTACTGGATGCACGGCGCTCACTTCAATGTAGCTGCTCATTTTGGCGTGCGTACCAAACGCTATAAGCTGATTTATTATTACGGCTTGCCGCTAAACGCTAAAGGGACAAAGGGAGGACCCACGCTGCCGGAATGGGAGCTCTTCGATTTGCAGGAGGACCCACACGAAATGAATAATGTCTATCGCGACCAGCGTTATGCCGACGTCGTCAAAGAACTAAAGGGCGAACTGATAAGGCTCCGCCGCAAGCTCGAAGACGATAACGATGGAGTGGTTATTTCCACATGACCGAAAACGAGCGCAAGTTTACTGTGGTCGGACTCGGCGAGATTCTCTGGGATATGCTGCCCGACGGAAAGCAGCTCGGCGGAGCACCGGCGAATTTCGCTTATCACGCTCAGGCGCTGGGAGGGCGCGGAATTGTTGTCAGTTGCATAGGCAATGACGAACTGGGTAAAGAGATTATGAAGCGGCTGGAAAAGTTGGGGCTGGATAGCAGCTACGTTGCGGTCGATGAGAATCATCCGACCGGCACGGTTACGGTTGAGCTGGATGAAGACGGCAAACCGAATTATACCATTCACGAAAATGTGGCGTGGGATTACATCGCCTCTGATTCGGGTTTGTTGGAGCTTGCGGCCCGAGCTGATGCGGTGTGTTATGGTTCTTTATGTCAGCGTTCGGAGGTTTCTCGCAAGACAGTTCGAGATTTCCTTCAGGCCACAAATTCTAATTGTCTTGGCGTCTTTGATATAAATATTCGCCAGTCCTATTTTAACAAAGAAATCATTCATACAATGCTGGGACTGTCGAACGTTTTGAAACTGAATGATGAGGAATTGCCTGTTGTGGCTGATTTGCTGGGTTTGACGGGGTCGGAAACTAATATTCTTTCACAGTTGACCGATATTTATGAACTCCGTATGATTGCTCTGACCAGGGGAGCGAAGGGCAGCCGATTATATGCTCAGGGAGAAAATTCAGACCACGAGGGTTTTCCTGCTGAGGTCGCCGATACGGTCGGAGCGGGAGATTCATTTACAGCCGCGATGACTCTGGGCTTGCTGTATGATAAGCCGCTGGACTGGATTAACGAGTATTCCAATCGTGTGGCCGGCTTCGTCTGTTCTCAAAGCGGTGCAACGCCGGAACTGCCGGATTCACTGACGGACGAATTCAGTGAGGCGGGCACAGAGTCAACGGAATAAACAATAGTAAACACCGTGTATCTTATTCAGGCACACTAACAGCAGTTTCCTGCCAGACTTTATAGTGTTCTGCGAATGATTTCTTGAATCTGTTGTAGTCGGCTCTTTTTTCAAAGACCTGACTGTCATTCCACAGCACTCTCCAGTCTCCGAGGGCTTCCGGCCATAAGAAGACCTGTCCCCAGATAAGCCTGTTATTAGCGTCGATGCCGGGGTTTTCATCCGTGCCGTCACCGGATATCTTCAGCATCTGAGCAGGGGTTAGAATATTTTTTGTCGCGGCTTTAAGATTTTCCAATATCCAGTCCGTTCTTGTTGCCATTGCGACATATCCGCCTGTCTTGTTTTCTCTCTGATATGCCCAGTTCAAACAGACCTGTGCCGGCGTGATTCCCGCTTCGGCGGCAATAGACTGCATTACCGGGTCGAGCATGTCTGCCCTGTGTTCCTTGAACCTGTCACGTCCCGGTCTTTTTGGAGAGCCAAGAGACATATATCCCGTGCATATAATGCCGCGCTCATGCATGTATCTGCGAAGCTCTGTCTGCTGGAAAAGAGGATGCATCTCCGTTTGATTAAGTACCGGACGTGAATAATCATCCGTATCCCTAAGCAATAAATCCAGGGTCTTCTCGGTGTGGTTGGAAATGCCAATATGTACCGCCTTGCCTGCTTTTTTCAGTTTGACAATTTCTGACCAGGTTTCCATAAATTCTTCGTGAATGTATGGAACAGCATCAGGATTGCGGTGTTCACCTGCACAACCCGGCGTATGCACATTAGGCCA
>JAUWKC010000260.1 GCA_030607345.1 Planctomycetota bacterium
AGGGCATCGTAGCTTACGCCAAGGTGGCGTGCGGCATTGGCGGCCATAATGTTGTTCTTAATTGCTAACATTGTTTTGACTCCTTAAAGAATACTAAAGGATTCTATCCGTTCTACTCCCGCCGAGTCCCTTTCGACGCTGAAACTTGTTTAAGATTCAATCGGGCATTTGTTATAAGGTTTTTCAATGTGCTTTATCGGCGAGAATGAACGTAACTTAAGGGTTTTTTGCGGAAAATGTGTGTGAAAGCAGGCCTCCGGCAGTTGGGCCTGTAATCTTACGGCGGGAATCGTTGATAGTACGGATGCGTCCTGTTTCGTGTAATTCCCGTTCGATTAGTTTATCGGACGCTCCGGCATCGAAGTCGCGGTACTACTGCATCATCGCGCACAACAATATAACCGACCCTTTGGAGGTCAAGTGTTGGCCTGAAGCTCGGTTAATGGTTCTTCACTGCTCTGTTGAAGGCAGGCTGGGTTTAGATGAGCATATCGACCTGGTTTTCAGTAAAGAGCAAGCGAGGTGCGTATGTGTCGTAGTGGGCGGCATCATCTGTGAGGGTAGTCTCCGGGGCCTGTTGCTGAGAATGGTGCGGCTGTGAGGAGCTCTCCTGGTCGTGCAGCGACTGGTCTTTGTAGTGGTGCTGCTGGCCCTGGTCTGTAAGTTCGAGGTCCAGTCGTTTCAAGTTGATGCCGGCGTCCTGGAGGGTTCGGACTATCTCGGGCAAGAGGTGCTGGAGCTCATCTCTTGTCTGCAGCTTGCTGACCTGTAGTATGCCTGTGATATGGTCCTGGTTCTGGCGGAATTCAATAGAGACCCTTCCGAGCTCCGGCGGATTGAGGCGTATAGTAATTCGTTGATTTGGCTGGTTCTGGGCCAGTGAGGTCTTTATGGATTCGAGTATCTGCCGGCCTATGTGCGGTAAGTTCTGCTCTTCGCTGAGGTTATGGGTTTTTGTCATCGGGCCAAAGGCCTGGCTGGAGGTCTCTGAGGCCGGGGACTGAAGGTTGAAGCCGGACATCGGATTGTCGGATTCCGTATTGAAGGCATTGTTCGGCGCTGCACCGTCGCCGTTTTTCGCCTGAGCCGTCGTTATTCGCAGCCCGGTTATGTTCAGGTTTTGCGCGGCAGCCTTTGTGGAGAGATTCTTTCCAGCGTGTTTGCCGTCGGCACTGCCCGAATGGGCAAAGACGAGGGGGCCGTTGTGTGAGGTTTGGCGTGCAGCGTGAGTGGGTTCCTCGGTGTTGTCAAGCGGCTGAGGGTTGAGGGCCGGGGATTTGAGTTGAGCTGATGCTGCCTTTGGGTCGAGGAGGGGTGCTTTCGGGACTTCGGAGATGCCATTTTTCTCGGCAGCGGTTGTTGCCTGCAATAACGTCTTTTCGCTGGCTGGCTCGGCGACAGGCGTAGCGGTGGCCTTGTTGGAGATAACGAGGTTCTGGGCGTTCCGGGTGGGCGTGTTTTGCCCAAACGGGGCTGGTTGGCGGCCGTATTGAGCTGCAGATTGGTCACCGGCTTTGGGGGATTTTGAGCCGTTTGTGCTCACTAAGGGTTCTTTTGATAGCTGGTTTGGGTTGCCGGCGTCGGTCTGCTCCGGTTTAAAAACAGTGTCAGTTGCAGCAGCGCGGGCCGTCGCAGTATCAGATGTTGCGCCACCGGCAGGTTGGCTTGCAGTATTGGCTTTGTTTTCGCCGGCGGCGGGCAGTTTAGCAGATTTAAGCTGGGCAAGAGACTGTGCAAGCTGGCGTCCGGCTTTGGGGTCAGGTTTTTTGGAGCAACCTTCTTTGCCGTGATGCTCGATGTGGTATTGAGCCAGCCAAAGCTGGACAATGTTCGGCTGATTAGCAATGGGAGTACCGGCGTTTTGACCTTCGGGCTTGTTATTTTGCGGGTTCCGGCGGGCTGAGTTAGCTGCGATATTGCTGCGGAGGTTATGGCTAAAATCCCCCTGAGATTGCATTTTCGGCTTTTGTGTGGCTTGGGGCACAGCATTATCGGTCGCTGTTTCGTGCCTCAGGGTTGGTTTATCCGGCGTGTCTGTGCAGGGCGGGCGGGTGTCCTGGAGGGATGCCGCCCTGTCCGGTTGCTCGGTATGTGCGTTTTTGCGCGGTATGGGCAGATTGACCTGGCGCGCCGCCGGGGCGGCGGGGATGAACAAATTGTCTATTGCCAATAAGTTTGCAGCCATACCATTACCCTTAGTAGATTCAGGATATTGAGCAATTGGTGTGCCAGAGATTCAGGTGTATATTTCCTACTCTCTAAGTGTTTATCGCAACAGGGTTTAGCGGCACACTAATTATGAATATTGTGTACAGACAGGGTGTGTGGGATGGGCAGAGCGGCAAGATATTCCTAAGGGGGCAGGCAAGAATTTCCGTTGCCGCTGCGAGTCCGCAGTGTGGCAGAGCTTGTACGTGAAGCGTTTTCGGCTGTACAAAAAGCTTGCTTGATGTATAGAAACCTGACGCCGACGGCATAAATCCAACGTGGGATTATGCGGTTTGAGGGATTTTTGGGCAAGGGCGCGGGATTAAGCCAAGGCAATGGGCATTTGGCACGGTTATTGCTCATTCAGAGTTCAACAGAAGATGTTTATTTGCTGATTAGGCCGGCGGGCTGAGCGCGCCTGCGGCAGTTGTGCCGTGTGGACGTGTGGTCGGTTTATCAGGTTTTGTCAGAATTGGGGTCCGACAAGGATGTCGAAGACAAGCAACATAGCCGATTTACTCGAGGTCGGGATAAGGGCCGAAAGTCTTCGTCAAAAGGCCATCGCCAATAATGTAGCCAATCTGACGACTGCCGGTTACCGGCGGTTTGACGTTAAGTTCGAGGAGCTCCTGGCCAAGGCTACTGATTCAAGCGGTCGGGTAGATCTCCGCAAGATTGAGCCGCAGGTTTACCAGCCGGGCGACACGCCGGTTAAATCCAACGGTAACGACGTAAGTCTGGAGGGCGAGGTCGGTCAGATAGTCAAGAACGCACTTCGTCAAAAGGCGTATCTTCGGCTGCTTAAGAAGAAGTACACTCAGCTTGAGATGGCGATAAGAACCAGGGAGTGATTTTCAGTTAGACAGCAGCGACAGAGTGCTCAACGGCTGAAAGGAAGGAGTATAACGAATGGAAGTCGACGGAATATTCGGGACGATAGATATAGCGATTTCGGGTCTTCGTGCGCAAAGCAAACAGATGGAGGTTATTAC
>JAUWKC010000013.1 GCA_030607345.1 Planctomycetota bacterium
GCCGGCGGATTCACCCGAGCAGGTCAGGACCAGCCTTCTCAGTGGCCTGCCGAAGGCTCAGTACACGCCGCAGCTCTTTGCAGCCCTACAGAAACAGATAATTCGTTATTTCGAGGGTCAAGATGTGAACTTCGGGCAAGATGTGCCTGTTGTGCTCGATGGTTTCTCGCCGTTCGCACGCGCGGTTTTGAACGCCTGCCGCGATGTAACATTTGGCCGGACAACCACTTATGGGCAGTTAGCACAGAAGGCAGGCAGCCCGTTTGCCGCCAGGGCCGTCGGGGTCGTGATGGCCCGTAATCCACTGCCTCTGATTATCCCCTGCCACCGTGTAGTCCGCGGCGACGGCAAAATCGGCGGTTTCAGTGCCCCGGGCGGCGCCGCACTCAAAAACAAACTCCTCCAATTCGAACAAAAAGCCCTCCAACACCCCAAATAATCAATAATCCTTAATGAATAATCAAGCCCTCCGCTCTCCAACCCAGCCTGCTTGGCAAAAAATTAACGAAAATTTTCTAAATTTACGATTGACAAGATAGGGCTGTATATGTTCAAATATGTAAAGCCGTGGCGAAGGTGTGTATTTTTATTTTGAAGCAACTTTAATTCCAACAGTATGAAATACATTATACTGCGTGGGATATAAGAATAAGTCCACAAGGATTTTTCAAGTTATAGCCCAACTTCTTTGCTGGAGACAAGTGAAATCTGTCAGTAGATAGCAAATTGAGACATCCACATAAGGGAGTCAAATTATGCCAGACCTACTTCAATCAGCAAAACTGTTCGAGGTAAGCACAAAACTGCAAACTGCTTCGAGTTGCGTAGATAAGTTTGCGCAGGGAGTCGAGTTGGACCAAAAGGAGCAAGATATATTTAAATGGACTGGCAGTTTCTTAGCCCGAGTTGACTGGACTTCTGAAATCCCAGTTGAAAGTGGTGCGGAGGGCGGTTTGACTGTTTCGGTAACGAACACACGCCCTAAATTCTATGCCTCCTTGATGAAGATCGGCCCAAAGTTTCGCGAAGTTGGAATAGACTCGGAACAGGGAGTCTATGAATTTCTCAAAACGGTTTATAGCTTCCTACTTTCAGGTGGAACCAAACAGACCGACATACCTCCTGAGCGGCTGGAACTTGTGCGCGAATTACTGCACATTCTTTCATTAAACATAATGGTCGATCTAAGTAACAATATGTTGCCAAGACGGCGGGCGTTACTCACTATTGGAGAATCGTTCTAATGCCTGCGACAGGATCGTCGCCATGGTCAGAAGACAACTGGCGTGAGAATATCCTACGATACCAGCTTCGTGTCAAAGCCGAGACAATAAAAAGATTAGCCGCGAAATTAGAACACGTAGGGGATTTCCCCACTGAAACACCTACCAACTTATCCCAACTTATTAGGGATAGTGCACAGCTAGTGGGTCAACATCTTGACACCACGCCTGCAGATCAACTGATGAATGTCAACTTGTTCCTCTGCTCGATTGCAGAGCATTTGCGGTTCATTGAGCGCTCGCGAGTTCCAAACACACCATGGAGTATGATTCAGGCGACAGAACAGTTTCTGAAACGACAAGCGGGTGACTCAAGCAACTTTATAATACGGCCACAGTGGTCTTATAACTACAATTTGATGGGCGAGTTCGTGGAGGTATACCGCACTAATATTAGGGCCTTGACTTGGATTCCGACCGCTAGCTGGGAAGCATCAATAGGTACACTTGCTCAAAAGAAGATTTACTGTATGAGTTTTCCGAGAATAGAACGCCTCAATTGTTTGTTACATGCTAATTGGGGGCACGAGGTTGGGCACATAATAGCATCGGAGTGGATAGAGAGTAATTTCGCCCAACTGTGGGAGGCGGAAGAAACGCAAATAAGGAATAAGATTGAGCAGGAGATTCAGCGGGAGATTCAGCGGAATCCTCCACCAGTGCACCCTCTTTTTGCAAGATTTGTCGTCCAGGAGATGGCGGCAGACCAAGTAAATGACGCTATGCAAGCTGCTAAACAAGGCCTCACAGAATTAATTTGTGACGCCATCGGAGTGCATTTGTTCGGACCTGCTGCATTGGCGGCAGCCGTTGAATTCAGCGCCCCTCTTTCGATCGACGAAAGCCCCCTTAAGTGCGACATGTATCCACCTTGGCGGTATCGCATACGATTGATGGTCAAAGAGTGTGAGGAAGATTTGAAACCACATACGATAAAGCTTGACAGTGACGAAGTTAACTATCCAGGGCCAATTATTGAGCCATTTTATAATTGGCTCAGGGATACAATTGATCTTGTACAGGACAGAGGAGACATACAATCGATACATGCTACTATTACTACGCGTGAGGCGTATAGAGTGATTGAGGCTAACTGGGAAAGGATTCGCGCGGAGGCGTTAAAGCTCCTGCCACAGGAGTCGCGAGAACCTTACCACCTCTTGAAGTGTGTGCGCGCTATCGAGGAACTTGTTATCAGGCTGGAACAAGATACGCCTCCAAACGAACTTGGTACTTGGCCTGATAACTCACCAGTTTGTCTTGAGGATATATTAAATGCTGCGTGGGTATTCAAAGTCAAGAAAATGCACCAAGGCCCAGACTGGGGCTCACCTGACGATTTCGAAAAACTGTTCAGACTTGTTTTAAAAGCGGCCGAAGTAAGTTTTGTTCACAGCACCTTTGGGCCGGAATTGAAGAAGTTGGAGCAACGATGAGCACATTAACGCGCGCTGAAATTAAGAAACGGTTTACGAGTAAATTACCTAAAAAACTGGTCGTTACTCCTATTCTCTCAGAGAAACAGCTTGGTGAGGCATCGATTGATGTTCGGTTAAGCAACCAGTTTATAGTCTTCAGGATGCATACGTTCGGCGTTTTTGAGCCTTTCAGTACTCCCCCCGCACGGCTTAGAATTATGCAGGAAAGACAAATCGTAAAATTCAGAAAATCCTTTGTTCTTCATCCTGGCATGCTGGCTTTAGGTTGTACCTTTGAGTATATATGCCTACCGTCTGACGTCGAGTGCCAAGTTGAAGGCCGCTCCTCGTGGGCGCGCCTCGGCTTGCAAATCGCAACGGCCACATCTGTGGAACCGGGGTTCAAGGGAGTACTCACGCTCGAACTATCCAACCTGGGTACCATACCCATCGAACTATATCCGGGAGTACGAATTGCTCAGCTTTTCTTCCACGATGCCAAACCTGAGATTAAGAATGCCTATGGCGGAAGCCGCAAATATACATGTCCTGTGGGGCCTCAATTCAGCCTAATCGCGGAAGACAAGGATGGCAGGGTCTTTTCTAGCAAACCCAACGCTCCAGCCAACACCTAATCTTAACACGATACCAAGGGACTGCTCCACACTGTTTGAGTCCGGCAACACATACACTGCTCAAACTCAGCCGTTGGTTACAAGCAATAAGAAACCCTTGTGGGTGTTACGCTCGCCATTCTCAACCCCAATTTTAACCACACTTTCTGGATTTTCAACGGGTTCTTGAGCAAAAAACCTGTGCCGCGGGATTTCCTTTTCGGCGTTGAACACTCTGTTTTTTGAAGTTCATTGGCGGCCCAAAACTCAAAAAAAGGATGCTTGAACTCGAGCGTCAGGCCTTGCGGGTTGCGACCCGCAGCTCGTGACACCTTCCTGTTCAGGGGTTTTGGCTGAAAAGGGTAGTGCTGGCGTCCACATGCTGCACCACCGAAAATGGACGCATCCTGGCCGCACTTGCCTCCTCTGGAATATGCCTGGTCTTGTACACAAAAAAAGGAACAGGGCTGGAATGCGGAGGGAGAGGAAAAAGCGGAAATTTCCAGCCCTGTCGAATGCTCTATAATACCGTAATAGCTCTAACACCCTTTACTAACTAGTACCCAAAACCTGCTCATACCCACCCATCACAAACTTCAAACCGCCAAGCAATAAAGTCGGGTGTGAACTGCAAAGCAAACTTCCGCTTGTCTATTGATAATAATTATACTACACTGTCAGCCGCAAGGCAAGGATATTTTACAAAAAAATTGATAAATTTTGACAGGTAGGCAATGCTTACAGACAACATACTTGAACTTATAGGCAATACGCCCCTCTTGCAGCTAAAAAACGAGAAAATCTTCGCCAAGGCCGAGTTTCTCAACCCCGGCGGCAGCATCAAGGACCGGGTGGCCCAGGCCATGCTCGAAGCCGCCCAGCGGGACGGAAAGCTCAAATCCGACTCAATAATTGTCGAACCGACCAGCGGAAATACCGGTATCGGTCTGGCCCTGGTCGGGCGACTGATGGGCTATTGTGTCAGAATCGTAATGCCGGAAGGGATGAGCGAGGAACGTAAAAAGCTGATAAAGGCCCTCGGTGCAGAGCTTGTGCTGACGCCGGATGAAGGAGGGATTGCCGGGGCCGTGCAGCGGGTCGAGCAGATGGCCGCTGAGGACGACCGGATTTATGTGCCCCAGCAGTTCGAGAACCCCGAAAATCCCCGCGTGCACTATGAGCAGACCGCACGTGAACTCTGGCACCAGATGGGCGGTGATATCGCCTGTTTCGTGGCCGGGGTCGGCAGCGGCGGAACACTCCAGGGGGTGGGCAAGTTCCTCAAGGAGCACAAACCGGACACGAAAATTGTGGCGGTTGAGCCGAAAGAGCACTCGGCGCTTTTGGGCCACGAACCGGGCCTGCATCAGATTCAGGGAATAGGCGACGGCTTCGTCCCTGATGTGCTCGATGTTTCGCTGGTCGACGACGTAGGCGAAGTAACCGACGCCGATGCAATCGAGACGACCCGGCAATTAGGCAGAGATTGCGGGCTGCTGGTGGGTATAAGCTCCGGCGCCAATGTCTGGGCCGCACGCCGGTTAGCGAATAAGATAACCGGCAACATCACCACCGTCCTGCCTGACCGGGCGGAACGATACTTCAGCACAGCCTTGTTGTGAGAGCGTGACCTGAGTTCGCGTGGGTGGGCTGCTCGTCGGAGCACCCATAGTCTCACCGATTTCAAAGATTTTGTGTCAATAGTATTTTGAAAGGGGAAGTTATGAGAAGTACGACTCTCGTATTACTGGCCGTTTCGCTTGCGGCGCTGAGCGGCTGCGGCAAAAAACACACCGTACAGTCAACCGGCACAAAAGCGCCCGATTTTACGCTGAAAGGCTTTGATGACAAAGAGGTAAGCCTTTCAGACTTCAAAGGCAAAATAGTCGTCCTCGAATGGTTCAGCAACCGGTGCCCATTCGTGCAATACCATTATGAAAAAGCCAGTACGATGATTGACCTGGCCAACAAGTACAAAGACCAGGGCGTGGTCTGGCTGGCAATAGACAGCACAAGCTTCGCCACCGACCGGGAGGTCAAGGACTTCGCCGCCAAACACAGCATACCATACCCGATACTTGACGACAGACCGGGCACGGTCGGCCGAGCATATGGGGCCAAAACCACCCCCCATATATTTGTCATCGACAAACAAGGCAATATCGTCTACAAAGGCGCGATTGACAATGCACCATTGGGCGAGAGTGAAAACGGACTGGTCAACTACGTGGACAAGGCCCTGGCTGAGCTTGCCAGCGGCGAAGCGGTCAGCACGGCCGAGACCAAACCCTACGGCTGCAACGTGAAATACCCCAACTGAATGCGTTCATTCGAGTAATTGGAGTTCAGGTATGGATAAGAAATCGGCCGCTCGACGCCTTCGCGGTCTTTGCCTCTTGTTTGCGGTCTTGCTGGTAACGGGCTGTGCCGACCGAAATCTGAATGAACATTTTTCTTTCATAGTCACCTGCGATATGCGTGAATACGCCGGGCCCGAATACCAGTCCGCCGACTATTTCCTCGGCGCCTGCCAGGCCGTAAAACACCGTGGCAAGGGGGCGTTTATGATAAGTCCCGGCGACATCGACCCGCCCCAGCAGGTCAGCGCAACCATAAAGAAGGTCTTGGGCGAAGATTATATCTGGTATCCCGTAGTGGGAAACCACGAATCCGAGACCAAAGAAGATATGGCCTGGCTGAGACAATGGGGACGCGGTGACATACCGAACCTGGTCCGCCGAGGCCCGAAAAACTGTGAAGAAACGACCTATTCTTTCGACTATGCCAACGCGCATTTCGTGGTGCTAAACGAATACTATGATGGCCTGTCCGATACCGGAACCGACGGCGATATTTGCGACGCCCTTTATCAGTGGCTCAAGGCAGACCTCGAGGCAAACTCCAAGCCTTTTGTGTTTGTCTTCGGGCATGAGCCAATTGTCTCAATTCCTGATGCCGATAGCGGTCGCCATAGGCATAAAGGAGACAACCTCGACGCGCATCCGGAAAACAACCACCGGTTCCAGAGACTGCTTCGCCTGGAAAATGTCACAGCTTATATTTGTGGACATACGCATAATTTCTCCTGCGCGAACATAAATGGCCTGTGGCAAATCGACTCAGGACACTGCCGCGGCAAAGGCGATAGAGGTGCGCCGAGCACGTACCTAAAGGTATGGGTCGGCACGAAAGACTGCTGGGTCCACGTTCGCCGAATTGATGCAGACGGCACTGACTACTCGCCCAATCGAGTCGTTCCCTTGAGGCAGATACAGCTTTGGCCGCTCCAGTAGGGCATGTTGGAATGACGCGATGGCTGTTGCGAAGACAAAAACTGCACGGGCTGGGGGACCTCCAGTTCCAGGATACCATCAGCCGAGCCAAGAACGACCGCGACCCCAATGTGGCCCGAACCGCCCAAAAGCTTTTCGACTGGGTCAAGTAATCTGCCCAAAATCCAGACAGAATAACAAGGTGCGATGTACAACCGGGAAAACATGCACAACACCGTTATTGACGAAACAGGCCCGATGTACTATTTTAGCAGTCCTGTTGCGAAGTTCTCGGTGAGTTCTTGCGCGCGGGCAGTTAATATAGTCGCGAACCACACAATGTTTTTTTGAGAGATTTGGCTATGTTGAAAAGAACGCATACCTGCGGCCAGCTTCGACTGGAGGACGTGGGGAAAAAAGTCACCCTGGCAGGATGGGTGCATTTCTATCGCGACCACGGAAACCTGATATTCATCGACGTGCGGGACCGAGAAGGCCTGACACAATTGGTCTTCGACCGTGAAAACCAGCCTCAACTGCACAAACTGGCCGAGACGCTTCGTTGCGAATGGGTAGTAGCCGCTAAAGGAGTGGTTCAGCCGCGAGGCGAGGGTATGGCAAATCCGAGGCTGTCCACCGGCGAAATCGAAGTGGCGGTCGCGCAAATGGAAATAATCAGCGTAGCGAAGACCCCTCCCTTTGAAATGGAAGACGCCGACAAAACCAGTGAGGAGCTGCGACTTGTCAATCGCTATATCGACCTTCGCCGGCCGCAAATGCAGGAGAAGCTGCGAGTACGCCACCGGGTCACAAAAATCACACGGGACTACTTTGACCAGCTCGGATTCTGGGAAATCGAAACGCCAATGCTCGCCAAAAGCACGCCGGAAGGAGCAAGAGATTTTCTCGTGCCCAGCCGAATACATCAGAACTGCTTCTACGCCCTGCCGCAGTCACCGCAATTGTTCAAGCAAATCCTGATGATGAGCGGCGTAGACAAGTACTTCCAGATAGTACGGTGCTTCCGCGACGAAGACCCGCGTGCCGACAGGCAGGCGGAGTTTACTCAAATCGATGTCGAGATGAGCTTCGTCGATAGTAATGACGTAATCGGCGTCCACGAAAACCTCGTGGCAAAAATCTGGAACCATATACTTGGTATCAACGTGAAGGTGCCGATGCGTCGGATGTCCTATAGCCAGGCGGTGGCCGATTACGGCACGGACCGGCCGGACCTGCGTTTCGATATGAAGCTGAAAGACATCTCCGATATCGCCGGCAAATCGAGCTTCAGGGTCTTCACTTCAATCATCGAAGGCGGCGGAATAGTCAAGGGACTCTGTGCGCCGGGCGGCGAAAAATACTCCAGAAGCGACATAGAAAAAACGCTGACCAGCTTCGCAACCGACTATGGGGCCAAAGGGCTTCTCTGGCTAAAGACCAAGAAAGAAAACGGTCGGTTGACGCTGACCGGCAGCATCGCCAAGTTCTTCGGCGACGAACAGCTCGCCCAGATAATTGAGCGCTTCGGTGCGAAAGAGAAAGACCTGCTCTTGTTCATCGCCGGAGAGCCGGCAACCGTCAACAAAGCACTGGCTCCGCTGCGGTGCAGACTGGCCGGCGAGTTGAAACTTTACGACGAAAAAAGCTTCGAGTTTGTGTGGATTGTGGATTTTCCACTGTTTGAGTGGAGCGAGGATGAAAAACGCTATGATTCACTGCATCACCCATTCACGGCTCCCGTTGCCGAGGACCTCGATAAGCTCGACAGCGACCCGGGCAATATTTGTTCTCAGGCCTACGACATCGTAGTCAACGGCTCCGAGATTGGGGGCGGCAGCATTCGTATACACGACCCGAAGACCCAGCAAAAAGTTTTTAAGCTGCTTAACATCTCCGACGAGCAGGCCCGACAGCGTTTCGGCTTCTTTTTGAGAGCACTCGAATACGGTACACCGCCGCACGGCGGCATAGCCTTAGGGCTGGACAGGCTGATTATGTTGCTTACCGGAACCGACAATATAAGAGATGTAATTGCGTTTCCAAAGACACTGCGTGGTCAGTGTCTTTTGACCGGCGCGCCGAGCGGGGTGGACCAGAAACAACTTGATGAGCTGAACCTGCGAACGCAAAAGCACTCGCACGCCGCGGAACAACAAACCGGCGAGGACCAGCCCTGAACACCGAAAGATGAAGGATTCTCTTGAATTCTCTGTTTATATTGGAGATAAGATAAGCTCACCGGTACAACTTGCTGTCGGAGGTAATGTCTTTTGAGTCCGGGTGGTTTTTGCGGCGATTAACAGGAGCTTGGGCAGGTTTCAATTTATGCGTATCAATTTCAAACGCTTGTGGCTGCGAATCCTGAAGCGTCTGCGTCTGTGGCCGATTTCGCTCGCTGAAAAATGCCGCGTCACCTTTGGTGCAGCCGTAATATTTATTCTGGCCTTGGCGCTGTTGCTGCCGTACATCTGGATGGGGCAATTAACTGACAAAGCATCGCTTGACGCCTCTCGGGCAAAGGCCGAAACCTTGATGCGACGCCACTTCCAGTCGCACCAGAGCGGCGAAGCTGCCTTGGCCGTACTGGGAAATACAGGGGCGGTGCTCGACGCAAACGACCGCGAGATGCTGTGGCTCCGCTTCTCTGAAGACTACCAGAATAAACTGGCCGAATTGCCTGAAGCCGGCAGAAAAATGGTCGAATCGCTCAAGGAAGACGAAACCAGGCAAGACGCCGTTCTGCTCGAAAAAAAGCGGGGCCGGCTTCAAAGCACCTACGTCCAAATCGTCCGGGCAACCGAGAACTGCATAAGCTGTCACAATCCGCAGGGTTCAGCGGGTGCTTTTGCTCGGAACGAGCCGGTAGGCGCAGTGGTGATTCGGCGCCCTGCCGGTGAGATTGCCAAGACCGTGCTGATGAATCGAATCTGGATAATCGCCGCCGGACTGATAGCAGGAGTCGGCGCTATCGTGTCATTTTATATGATTACCCAGAGAGTAATCCTCAGGCCAATACGCCAGCTCAGGGCAATTGCAAACAACGTCGCCGACGGCAATCTTGATATAAGAAGCGCGATAAGAACCGGCGATGAGTACGAAAAGCTCGCAAATGCATTTAACCACATGCTGGACCACTTGCAGGCCGCCCAGGAGAGACTCCGCCAAGCCAACAAACAGCTCGATGAAAAAATCGCTCAATTATCGGAAAGGAACATCGAGTTGTTCAAAGCCAACACAGTCAAAGGAGAGTTCCTGGCGAACATATCACACGAATTCAGGACGCCGCTCAACGCGATTCTGGGATTTGCCGAGATTATGCGGGAAAAACCGGAAGTGCTGAAAAAAGAAAAGGGGCGGCGATATGCCGAGAACATTATTACCAGCGGCAACAGATTGCTCAATATGATTAACGACCTGCTGAATATCGCCAAGACCGAGGCGGGCAAAATGGAGCTGCACATAGAACAAACCTCGCTTGCTCTGCTGTGCAAGACTGTGATAGGGCATTTCTCCGCCCTGACGAAGAAAAAGAAGATTAAGGTCAGGCTCTCCGTGGAGGAGCACATACCTGCGCTTCTGACGGATGCTGGGAAGGTCGAGCAAATTCTTTACAACTTTTTGAGCAACGCGGTGAAGTTCACGCCGGAACGAGGGCGGGTCGAAATTCGCGCCCGGATGCTCGATGAAAAAAACGTGAGGATTGAAGTATCGGATACCGGCGGCGGTATCGTCGAGGCCGATAAGAAGAAAATCTTCGAGAAATTCCGCCAGATTGACGGCTCCATTACGCGCCAATCACCGGGCAGCGGCCTGGGACTTGCCATCAGCAGGGAACTGGCCGCTTTGCTGGCAGGCAGTATCGGCCTTGACAGCGAGGCCGGAAAGGGCTCAACCTTCTGGCTCGATATTCCGGTAACGCTTACCAAAGAACAGGCTAAAACCGCATAAAAACACTGACTTGAGCTCGTCGCGTCCAGAAGCGACAAAGTTGCTTGATTCGCCCGGCATTTGAAATATAATAGCACTTTTGAAAAGAGGTGTGCTTATGGCAGATAGATTCGTAAGAGCGATTTTCCCCGGCTCTTTTGACCCGATTACGAACGGGCATCTGGACGTTGTACACCGGGGCACAAAGCTGTTCGACGAGTTGATTATTGCGGTCGGAACAAGTCCGGTCAAGAACCAGCTTTTCACGCCCGAAGAGCGAGTAGAGATGATTGCCGAGTTGATAACGGATATGCCGAACGTCTCAGTGGAAAGCTTTGAAGGGCTGACCGTCGAACACGCGGCAAAGAAAAAAGCCGATGTGATTCTCCGCGGCCTGCGAAGCCTGACGGATTTCCAGTATGAATTTCAGCTTGCAATGACCAACCGCGCGGTCGCGGGAATTGAGACGGTCTTTGTTATGACCAGTGAGCAGTACGGCTTTACCAGTTCGACGTTGATTCGCCAGGTTGCTTCTCTGGGTGGTAACCTTTCAAAGCTGATACCGCAGAACGTCCAAGATCGACTCAGGCAACGTTTCGAGAAACTAAAAGCCAAGGGCTAAGGGCCAATTCCGCCGGCGTCCTGACGATGCCGGCGGCTCTGCTGCAGTGCCGCAGAGGGCCGATTTGAGAATCCTGGAACAGCGATTTGTTTACAATCAGCGTTGAAACGCACTTTTGGGCTTCGCATCGGCTGACCCTGCCGAACGGGTCAAAAGAGCCTGTGCACCGCCATAACTGGGCTGTAAGGGCCTATGTGAGCAGCGACAGGCTCAATGGTACGGACGTGGTGATGGATTTTCGCCGACTAAAGGAGTTGGTCGATAATATCGTGGCCGATTTCGATAACCTCCAACTGGAGCAGCTTGATTATTTTCAGCAAAACAACCCTTCGGCCGAAAACGTAGCAAGATACATATACGACCGGCTCAAGGCGAAACTGCCCAACTGCGTGGAGCTAAAGGCCGTTAGAGTTACCGAACAGCCCGGTTGCTCGGCAACATTTGCGAAATAGAAACTGCCGCTGTAGCGGATTGGTAAATTTGACGATACTTTCCTAAGCAGCGCTGGTATAATACTCTTGAGGGTTAAATCGTATGCAGTGTCAGTCTTGTCAGAAAAGAGAGGCAACCGTTCACCTAACCGAGATAAACGACGGTGTTCGCACCGAGCTGCATCTTTGTGAGCAGTGCGCGCAGCAGGAAGGCATAGCCATCAAGAGCCAGATACCTCTCAATGAGCTGCTGAGCACGCTTCTGGCCTCGCAGCCGGCCGAGGGCGAGCTTCTCGATGACTCAGACACAAAATGCCGCTGCCCCCATTGTGGGTTTATGCTCGAACAGTTCCGCAAAGAGGCACTTCTGGGTTGTCCCTACGACTATGAACTCTTCGAGAGTTCGCTGCTGGGCCTTATCGAAAAGGCACAAGACGGACACACCACGCATTGCGGAAAGGTCCCATCCAGAATGCCTGCTGACGCCCAAAAGCAAATAAAACTGAGCATCCTCCGTCAGCAACTGGAAAGTGCGGTCGGCAGTGAAGACTACGAGCGGGCAGCCGAGGTGCGCGACAAAATAAATAAGCTCGAATAGGCCTTGCAAATTATGAAACTGACTGACATAAGCCGGGATATCAATGAATGGTTCGACGGCTCGGGACCGATGTCTGATATCGTCATCTCCAGCCGAATCCGCCTGGCCAGGAACCTCGCCGGATACAAGTTCCTCAGCCGATGCTCGACCCAGGAGCGTGAGCAAACACTTCAAAAGCTGAAACAGGCCGTCATGTCGCTGGACTTGGGGGATAAAGTCTTCTACATAAGCGTAGACAAGGCCTCGTCTCTCGACAGAAACTTCCTGGTCGAAAGGCATCTGATAAGCCGGCATCACGCCTTCGGAAAAGGCCCTCGCGGAGCTGTAATCGCCCAGCGGGAGTTCTTCACCGCTATGATAAACGAGGAAGACCATCTGAGAATCCAGGTTCTCAGGGGGGGGCTCCAGCTAAGCCAGTGCGCCGAGCAGATTAACCACATCGACGATATGATTGAGCAAAAGGTGGAATATGCCTTTAGTCCGCGGTTCGGGTACCTAACCGCCTGTCCGACCAACCTCGGCACTGGAATAAGGGTTTCAGTGATGCTGCACCTGCCGGCCCTGAAAATGACCGGGCAAATCGATAAGTTCTTCAACGCCACAAAGGACTTGAACCTGGCAGTGCGTGGCCTTTTCGGGGAAGGCACCGAAGCTGCCGGTGACTTCTATCAGATATCCAACCAGGTGACACTCGGCGTGTCTGAAAACGATATTGTCTCGCAATTTCAGGATTCCATCATCCCTGAAATCATCGAGTATGAAAACGCAGCCAGGAAGCAGTTGCTCTCAAAGCAGGCCGAACTGCTCGACGACAAGA
>JAUWKC010000207.1 GCA_030607345.1 Planctomycetota bacterium
CGTTGTAAACAAGCAGCACCCTGTGACCCAACTGAATACTCAACTCGCGCCAGCGGTCGGTTACCGGCCGGCTGCTCTTTTGGGCTGCCTCAAGCCAATGGTCCAGCGACGCAAGCAGGCGTTTTGCCAGCGAAATCCGGTCACATACTCCTGTCCCTTCGATGTCGATACTGGTCGCAGCACCTTGCAAATCGGGCGGAAAAGACTGCTCGTTCTGATGGCAATTGATTCCGATACCGACGATATAGACCGTCTTCTCATCAGGAGTTTTCGATTCGAGCAAAATACCGGCAACCTTCTTGTCGCCCAGTCTTATGTCATTCGGCCACTTGATTCTGGCGTGGCTGCCGCCGACTTCGCCGATGGCTTCGGCAACCGCCACAGCAGCGGCAAGCGACAGCAGTTCCGTGCCGCAACTGCAATCCGTCAAGACGACCGAACACAGGATGCTGTCGCCCCTGCCGGTGAACCACCTGGCCCCTGCCCTTCCCCGGCCGGCGGTTTGCTCTTCGGCGAAGACTACCAGACCGTCATTTTCCGCGTTGCGGGCATATTCAGCCGCAATATCGTTGCTGCTCGAGGTCCGGTTGTAAACCAGGATTTTCCTGCCGATGCGCCTGGTTTTAAGACCTGCAGCAATTGCGTCCGGGTCAAGTGCGTCGGTGTTCGCCATAGTAGTATCTACCTATCGAGCCCGATGTCAACCGCGCTGGCCGAATGAGTAATTGTGCCCACCGCGATTCTGTCAACACCGCACTGGGCGATAGCCGAGACGTTGTTTAATGTTATGTTGCCCGATGCCTCAAGCAGCGGCTTTTTCTTGTCGCCACCCATATTATTTCGCATTTCCACCGCGTGCTTTAGCTGCCACTGGCCCATATTGTCCAGTAGCACAATGTCAACACCCGGAATACTCAGTACGTAATTGAGCTGGTCGTCCACATGGTCGACCTCGACGGCCACGAATTTCACGCCCTTGACCTGCCTGGCACGCTCAACTATTTTTCTCAGCTTCGGCTGGAAGTTTCTGCCGAGCTGTGCCAGGTGGTTGTCCTTGATAAGGATTCCGTCATACAGGCCGAGACGATGGTTATGGCCGCCGCCGCAGCGAACCGCGTACTTTTCCAGCAGCCGCCAGCCGGGGGTAGTCTTTCGCGTATCATAGATTCTCGCCTTGGTACCCTGGACAGCCCGGACATATTTGCGGGTCGTCGTTGCTATTCCGCTGAGCTTCTGCAGGAAATTGAGCATAACCCGTTCGGCACTGAGCATCGAACGCAAAGGTCCTCCAATACTGGCCAGTTTGCACCCAACATAAGCGCCCTCTCCGTCATTGACATGAACCTTCAGCACAAGTCGTTTGTCGTAGCAGCCGAGAATTTCTTCGCCGATTGCCATTCCACATACGACTATCTCTTCACGGGAGATTATGTTTGCTTTATCAACAGCATCTTCTTTGAAAAGCAGCTCACTGGTCATATCCCCCTGTCCGAGGTCTTCTGCAATAGCCATTTGTATCAGGGGACGCACCTTTTCAATATCCAGCTTTTTCATCTTCTCCTTGCCTTCCTTCTTTTTTCGCGTGATTCTATCAGCACAAATTCCGGCAGCTCTTTCAACTGGCGCAACTGGTCCCGCAGAAAAGCAGCCCGCTCAAAGTCCAAAGCCTGCGCCGCTTCCAGCATCTCCTTTTCAATCTGATTGGCCAGCTCCACCTTCTCGTACTCACCATGGCCTAATCGGACTGCCTGCCGGGCAACGCGCCTGGCACTTATCTGCCCGGCCAGACCCTTGCGGATTTCCTTCTTTATCGTTTCCGGCGTAATATTGTGCCGCCGGTTATATTCAAGCTGAATTTTACGCCGTCGGTTCGTTTCGTCAATAGCTTTCTGCATAGATTTGGTCACCGTGTCGCCGTACAGGAAAACCGTGGCGTTGACATTCCTTGCCGTTCTGCCTATTGTCTGAATCAGCGAGGTCTCGCTTCGCAGGAAGCCTTCCTTGTCCGCGTCAAGAATCGCCACCGCCGAGACCTCCGGCAAATCAAGCCCCTCTCGCAGCAGATTCACCCCCACCAGGATATCAAACTTGCCGTAACGCAAATCGCGCAGGACCTCGATTCTCTCAAGCGTATTAATCTCGCTGTGCAGATAAGTACATCTAAAACCCTTCTTCTTGATGTAGTCGGCCAACTGCTCAGCCATCTTTTTCGTCAGCGTCGTGACCAGCATTCGCTCTTTAGCCTTGACACGTTTGCCAATCTCGCTCAGGACATCCTGGATTTGCTCCGTCGCCGGACGGACACAAATCCGAGGGTCAACAAGGCCGGTCGGCCTGATGACCTGTTCGACGACTTCATCGCCGCATTTGGCCATCTCGAAAGGTCCGGGCGTCGCCGATACGAAAATCGCCTTCGACCAATTCTCCTGAAACTCCTCGAAACGCAGTGGCCTGTTATCAAGCGCACTCGGCAGTCGGAAGCCGTGCTCAACCAGAACCTCCTTTCGGCTTCTGTCACCGGCCCACATCGCCCGCACTTGTGGAATCGTCGCGTGGGACTCGTCAATAAACAAAAGAAAATCCTCCGGAAAATAATCAATAAGCGTATAGGGCCTGGCGCCGGGTGCCAGGGATGAAAGATGCCTGGCATAGTTTTCAATCCCGCTGCAATAGCCAACCTCCTGTATCATCTCAATATCGTACATCGTGCGGGCCTGCAGCCGCTGGGCCTCGAGGAGCCTGCCCTCCCGGCGAAACTGTCCAAGCCTTTCGGCAAGCTCCGCCTTGATACCGGCAACCGCCGAGTCAATCCTGTCGGCCGGCATGATATAATGCTGGGCCGGGTATATAAAGACCTGCTGCTCCCGGGCAAGCTGCTCGCCGGATACCGGGTTTATGTAGCTTATATTCTCTATCACGTCACCGAAGAATTCGAAGCGAACCGCAAAGGACTCGTAAGAAGGATGAAGCTCAACCACGTCTCCGCGCACCCTGAACGTGCCCCGCTGAAAATCAACGTCGTTCCGCGTATATTGCAGGTCGGCAAACCGGCCAAGCAATTCATTTCTGTCTATGCAATCGCCGCTCCGAACGATTATCACACTGGCCTTATAATCCTCCGGAGAGCCCAGCCCGAAAATACACGAAACCGACGCAACAATGATACAATCTTTCCTTGTCGAAAGACTCGTGGTGGCGGAAAGACGCAGCCGGTCAAGGTCGGCGTTCTTCGATGCGTCCTTTTCTATGTATATGTCACGCTGCGGGATATAAGCTTCCGGCTGGTAATAGTCGTAATAGCTCACGAAATACTCGACGGCATTATCCGGAAAAAGCTCCTTGAACTCTTCGTACAGTTGTGCCGCCAGCGTCTTATTGTGCGACATCACAAGCACCGGCAGGTCAAATCTGGCGATGGTATGAGCCATTGTGAACGTCTTGCCGGAGCCGGTAACTCCCATCAGGGTCTGGAATCTTTTTCCGCTGCACAAACCCTCTACGAGCCGCTCAATGGCCTGCGGCTGGTCACCCGAAGGCGCATACGAACTTTTCAGCTCAAATATTCCCACGACTTTGCACCTCAGTGCGGTTTCTGATTATCGATAGTTCCGAAACAAGCGATTTTACCATCAAGCACAGCATAACTCAAGAACCGCAAGGCGGACAAAAAAACTCTGGCGCCCCGCAGGACAATCTCCGTTTTTGATTGACTTTCGGATGCCAGCCGGGCACAATGCAGCAACTTGTTTGTCCCGTATTTGAAGTTTTCATTATTAAGGAGACAGAAATGTTTAACGGCATTTTTCACATTCCACAGCCCCCAAATGAGCCTTGCTTGCAGTACACACCCGGCAGTAGCGAACGTGCGGAATTATCCGCCAGACTAAAGCAGATGCTCGCCGAGCAGGCCGATGTCCCGATGATAATCGGCGGCGAGGAGGTTCGAAACGGTAAACTGGCCGACATCCGCTGCCCACACAACCAC
>JAUWKC010000317.1 GCA_030607345.1 Planctomycetota bacterium
TCAGTCCCAAAACAATTAGTCTCAAATAACCGTCAGGACCCGGCCTCAACGCTGGTTGCAATACCGGTTTTTAACGAGGCCGGATATGTCGATGACGTGCTGCGGGAGGTCCGCAGGTATGCCGGCGACATACTTCTCGTCAACGACGGCAGTACCGACGGCACATCGCAGGCCCTTGCAAAACACGGCTGCGTCCGGGTTATGTCACACAAGAAGAATATTGGATACGGCCGGAGCCTCATTGATGCGTTTCGTTTTGCCGCCAGGAATGATTTTGACTGGATGATAACGCTCGATTGTGACCATCAGCATGAGCCATCATACATACCACGTTTCTATGACGAAATTAAGAAAAGTGACGCCGATATAATAAGCGGCTCGCGGTACCTTGAAAAGATATGTCCTGGTTCCGTACCACCACCTGCTGAAAGGCTGGCCATAAATAGAGAAACAACCGAGATTCTCAACCGCAGCCTCGGAATCGCCCTTACCGATGCGTTCTGCGGCTTCAAGGCATACAGGGTAGAGCCTATTTTGAAGCTCAGCCTTACAGAGACAGGTTACGGATTGCCTCTGCAGCTATGGATTCGCGCTGCTCGAGCCGGTCTGAGAATCCGTGAGATTTCGGTGCCGTTGATATATCATGACCCGAAAAGGAATTTCAGCGGCGCTCTCGAGGAACCAGAAATCAGGTTCGATTACTACATCAAAATAATAGAAAAAGAGCTCGGTTACAATGTTAGTCAAAACATTAGAGAACCTTTCCATTGGCGAGAAGAGCAAAGTCATCTTCGTAAATCCTGAATCGTCAAGATGGGCGCCTCTGCTCGAAGAGAACAAACGTCTCCTGAAGAAAGTACCGCCGAGATTGAAAACACAAAACGAGCTTCTCGCAATTGCTCGTCGGTATACGAGAAAAATTCTCAATATCACCTGCCCGGCTCCGGAGCCGGAAAATATCGTAGCCACCGGGCATCAGCCGTGCTGGCACCATTGCGGAATATGGGCAAAGGACCTGGTAACGTGTAAGTTCGCGCAAGTTGTCGGCGGCGCCGCGCTGCACCTGGTGGTGGACCATGATATCTGTGACACGGCTATTATCCTGCCGAAACAAGACGGTGGAGGATTCCGGGATTTGGAGAAGCTCGAAATCGAACACCGGCAGAAAGAAATCCCTGTTGAGCTGCGTGGCCGGCCAGGCGGACACTACGTCAGGGCCTTCTGTGAGAGAGTCCTTAATACGGGCTGTGACCAATTCTGCAGCGACGTATGGTCGAAGCTGACGCTGCTTAGCGACAAGCAAACCTCAGGTCTTAACAGTGTTGCCGACATGGTTACGTATCTTCAGGCTGTGCTCAGTAATGCCCTGGGCCTCGATATGCTTTACCTGCCGGTTTCGCTGCTTTGTCAAAGCGATACATTTCTGCGTTTCGCTGCTTCTATTGTGAACGAGGCAGAACGATTTGCAGAAAGCTATAATCGCGCCATAGCCGGGCATATCACTCTATGGAACATAAAGGAAAGTCAGACAATCCGCCGGTTGGCGACCAACGAGAAGACAGGCAGTATCGAACTTCCTTTCTGGCTGCTGGACCGAAATGGCCGACGCAGGGCTTTGCATGTTGTGCAGACACCTGGCGGGCCTGTCGAAATTCGCGCCGATGCTGATGAATTGGGCAGCCTGGATTCAACGGACGATGGTGTACAGGCGAGCGGGATGCGAAAAATGCTGGCCCGGTCCGGTTTCAGTCTGAGACCAAAAGCGGTAACGCTTACTTTATTCGTTCGAGTTTACCTGGCTGACTGGTTTGTCCACGGCGTCGGTGGAGCCCGGTACGAGTGCATAACCAACCGTATAATCGAAGACTTCTACGGAATCAAAGGTCTGTCTTTTGGCATTGTCACCGCGAACGTTCACTTACCTGCGGTGAACCAGGATGGACAACCACCGGCATCTGAACGGCAGGTAAAAGGTCGACTAAGAGAGCTCAGATATAGTCCGGAAAAATTTATCCCTGCCTCTGTGCGCCGAAAGCAGCCCGTTCAGTCAATGATTATGCAGAAACAAATGTTTATTGAGACCGCCACAAACAGGGAGCTGCCGGACGAAGTCAAACGAGCAGCCTTTAACTCAACCTGCGAAATCAATAAAAAGCTGATGATATTTTCTCGGGAAAAACGCGAACAATTAGAGCAAGAGTTGAAGCGCCTGCAAAATCGGCTGCTATCAAGCCGCCCACAGCAGTATCGCGAATACTTCTTCGGCTTGTTTCCGCAAGAGACTCTTCGTGAAATGGTTGATACGGCGGTTTTTACTGAAA
>JAUWKC010000164.1 GCA_030607345.1 Planctomycetota bacterium
ATCTCCCTGCGAGGTAACGCTGAATACCGCTGCGTCCGCCGGCTGAATGCTGCGCATCTGTAAATACGCATCGTACATCTTGCTCATAGCCGCTGCGGAAGTTGACGAAAAAACCAGCGCATATCTTGAAGCATTAAGCGGATTCGGGTGAATGACGATGTAGCCTGTGTCACGTTCGCTGTAGCGTTTTCCGCCGGTAACAACGTGGTTGTCTTGGTTTCTGACGGGCAAGTGTTCTGCTATCTTTGACAGCCAGGCATTCGACCCAGCCGTGCCGACCAGTATGAGGTTGTGGGTTTCGACCGAGTCTTCCGGCATGTTTGCATCGCTGAAGCACGGCGCGCCGTTTGCAAGCAAACCGGCAATTCTCTTACTGGCTGCAGAGAAGCTCTTGTCACCGCCGCTGCCCCAGACCACCACGTACGGGTCCGTAAACGCATCCCAGACAGGGCCGTGAAGATGCATATTCTTCAAGTACTTTGCGTCTTTGTATGACTCCGGCTGCTGCGTAAAAACCGGCCCTGTTACGCGACCTGCCGTCTTACCGTCCTCGATTACCGTCACCGGGATGTTGCAATTCACAGGGGCCTTTGACAGCTCAAGACTGTAGCCGGCGATATTGTCGGTCCTGACAAAAATTGTCTGCCCTTCAACACGTGCATCGATGCCGGCGGCGAAATTCTCGTTCTCTCGACCGAGAACTTTGACCCAGTAAGCCTCCGGATTCCCGAGCGACTTGGTTCTGTATACAACTCTGGCGGGATGCCGCTGCCGAGAGTTACACGGCAGCGACTCGTCGCGAAACCGCTCGATAATCTCTCGCTCTCCGTCTTCAAGGTCGTATTCGAGATTTCTGCAATCCCAATATAACAGGCCCTGCAGTGCAAAATTGTAAGAACTAATGCGATAGTCCTGGCTGTGCCCGCCCGGAACGTACATAAGCGGAAGATTAAAGGCGTTGCAGGCTAAATCACGATAACTGTTACCCAAAATAGAAATACATCCTGCCCATTGGTCGGGACGATTCAGTGCCAGTGCCATCGCTCCAATCCCGTTTCCGCACAGGCCGTAAACATAAATCCGCTCCTCGTCAATAGTGAGCTTTTCGGTAAGAATGTTCATAAAATACTCGTAATCTTTCCAGTCAAATGTACTATAGCCCCTGATGTGCCACCAAACATCGACCATCCCGGAACGCCGACCATAATTGTTTCGCTCTTCACGCCTGCGGGCGTCGGTATTGAGCAGTACAGGCCAGCTCCGAGAAGCGTTGTAATTCTCTGGGACGAAGACCACAAATTCAGCGGTCTCGGCGCCGTCAAAACGTCTGAATCTGATTTTGTTCAGTCCGCCTGTAACCAGCTCGGGACATCTGCCGGCCGGCAAATCCGCATTGCTTTGCGCCGCATCGGCCAAAGCGCTCACGATTTGACCCGACAAGATAGATGACCCGCTCACCATCTCCATCGCATGGTCAAAATGCGATACCGTGATGGATGAAAACCCCGGCGTCCAGTCTCTGTGCGACTCAATCGATTCTTTCAACCTCCGGCAGAATGCCAGAATATCTGCTTTCCAGTTCTTGCAGACAATGGCATAGCCTTGACGACTGTTATCCTCCCCATGCCTCGTCGCGCAACAATAGCTCAATTCATAAAAGCCCGCTTCCCCGAAGATGTCGTTCAACTTGATTCGCCCGGCCTTGGCATAAGTCTCGTAAGCGCCTGTAACCTGCCAGGCGCCTTGACCCCACTTGCGAATCCTGACGTCAATCTTGTTGAGAGAATCGGACGGTGCCGCGATGCCTGCGACGTCAATAATGGCCGGCGCACCAGGCCTATGGGCATAATCCCGGCCGGCTTCCAACCCTCCTTCATCATCGCTGAGACGTTCTGGCTCTACGGCGTCGCTTGTCGTATAGGCCGGCAGGAACCGGGCGCCACGGCGGACCTGTTCCGCTATCTGCGGCCAGGGCAGCAAACAGCCTTGGCCGGCTGCATTTTCCGCGGCGCTGCCGGAAGTTGCCGGAACCTGGAAAATCATCAAAAATACCACCGTCAAAATGACATTGATTTTCAACCGCTTGCCTTTCGTGTCTAACTCCATAGAACTCAACAGCGATTTTGTACAGTATCAGTCAGGCAACAACCTTTAGTGCCGCCGACAACGTTTAATCTTGTTTTACTGTTATTTGCTTTTGTCACTTCCTAACATCCTTTTCAAATGTCGGTTTGCAAGTTCAGCGAAACTGGCCGGTCAAATGTTGAGTGAAAATCTTGAAACGCCAAACAACTTTCAAACGGGACTACTGAAAAATCAGCAACCTTGACAGGGAGACTGATATGCACAACCACGAACCGGTAAAACGGGCTGCTGAAATCTTTGCCGAACATGGCCGCACAATCTTTGGCATCATCCGCTCACAGGTCAACAATGATTCTGAAGCCGAAGACATCTACCAGGACTTCTTCTTGTCCCTTGTCCACAAGCCCATACCGCCGCACATCCAGGACATCAGAGGATACCTCTACAGGGCAGTCAAAAATGATGTTCTCGACGCGGCACGCAGGGCAAAGGGCTACAAAGGCCGAGTTAGAAGATACGCCGAACGTCACAAAAACGAGTGGCTGCAACAGGTGGGTCCTGATGATGACCTGATAAAGCACGAACAGATACAGAGGGTATTCAATCTTATCGAAATAAAACTCTGTCCTCGCGAAACGCAGGCGATTATTTGCCGTTATAGTCGTGAGCGGAACACCGGCGAGGCTGCCCGGGAAATGGGTGTAAACAAAAGAACGCTGTCGAGGTACGTTTGCGTGGGCCTGAAAAAAATCCGCCACCTTCTTCAAGAGGAGCAGGCTCTGCAGCGGTGGGGCTGAACTTGCCGCTAACCCCCGAACAATCTCAACTTCAGCTTGCGAATCTCCTGTAAGGCCGCGAGTTCTCTGCCGCCAAGGCTCGCCGACAAACTTGGCCCATTCGTTCTCGGCAGGGGGGCACTACCGAGTTTTTTCAACGATAACCTCAGCGCCGCTGGGGACGGCCGACAGTCTGGACAGGTCGCCCTTTACTTTTCCGATGACATTTACAGCGGAGGCAGCTCTGATTTCATCGCCTTGTGATGCCGGAGTGGGTCCGAAGAAGATGCAAAAGGCATTTCCCGTAGGCCAATATCCGAGCTCACCTTTTTCCATAACGTCCCGGCTGGTGGGCTCAAGAGCCAATGTCACGGGGATTGCAAAGTAGATTTCCTCGCCCCATCGGCTAAGTGATATGTGATTAGCTTGATTTTGCTGCGAAAGCCGATTATGCTTTCTGGGCAGCCTGCCGGGAACCTCTTGGATTCTGTCTCAAGGTTCCAGTCGCAGACCAAGCAACCGAGTCCAGGGATGAAACAGGAGTGCACGGATGGCCGTTCTCGTAGGGATTGATGAAGCCGGCTTCGGGCCTATTCTCGGGCCGCTGGTTGTATCATCAAGCACGTTTTCACTTCCGGAGAACCTGGTAGAGGCTGACCTTTGGCGGCTGCTGCGCAAAGGCGTGGGAATAACCCGAAAGCACCTGGCAGGTCGGCTGCTTATTACCGACAGCAAAAAGGCTTACAGCAGGGCTGCAGGAATAGGCCACCTCCAGCGGACGGTGCTGGCGTGTCTTAGCTGTCTCGATAAACAGCCCGCCACCTTAACTGACCTGCTTACAATTCTCTGCGCGGAGTTTCTCGACAGGTCGCAGAGCTACCCCTGGTACAAGAACACCGCCACGTACGGAATCTCAGCCGACCAGGCGGATATTGCAATCACCGCGGGGGTGCTCAAAAACTGCCTGGCCTCCAGCAATATCGAATTGTTGGGGCTTGAAAGCTGCTGCCTCGACGTGGCCTTCTACAACCGAATGGTCGCCGCTGTGAAGAATAAGGCCAGCGTCCTTTTCAGTGTCACCTGCAGGCTTATAAAAAACGCGTACGATGATTTCGCACGGGATATGCTGCGGATTCTGGTTGACCGGCAGGGCGGACGTGTTCATTATCGCCGCGAGCTCCTGCGAATGTTTCCGCATACACAGTTGAGGATTCTCGCCGAAAGCCCGAAAGTGAGCAGCTATGAATTGAAAGACGGTCCCAAGAGAATGCGCCTTGACTTTGTGGTTGGCGCCGATGAGCGGTTTCTGCCGGTTTCGCTTGCCTCGATGGTCAGCAAGTACCTGCGCGAGCTTCTGGTTGACAACATCAATCGTTACTTCACCGGTTTTGATGCCGATTTGAAACCGACGGCGGGCTACTGGAAAGATGGCCTGCGCTTTATCCGCGAGTTGCAAACCAGCCCTGCCCATGTGCCGTTCGACAGTAATCAGTTGGTTCGATGCAGATGAAAACCAAAAAAACGCCAATAAAAAAGGGAGACTCGGGCCACTAACATGCCATTTTCACCACCCTGTCTCCCTGTTGCAAAGTGCCAGCATAGCAACAGTACTTTTTTTTAACCTATCTATCTGCACTTGCAACATTTACTTGATACGAAAAGCTGCGCTGCTTGTCAATACTAATTTTCACATTTTTTAAAAAATCCGTCGAAGGCCCTCCAGACCCCATTTCCGAGGCAGATATACAGCCGGTCCGAACTCCACAGAGAAGAAGCCCCGAACTGCTCGCTCCGGGCGGCAATCGCGATGCGCCGGGGTTATTTCCAGCAGGCATCCGATGGTTCAAGGTCACAGGTGAGCCACTGCAA
>JAUWKC010000017.1 GCA_030607345.1 Planctomycetota bacterium
AATCGAGCAGAAAAGTACCCATACCCTTTTGCTGCCATTCGTCCTGCACAATGAAGGCTACCTCGGCGGCGCGGGTTTTCGGGTCCAGGAAATACTGTCCTATAGCGACGATTTCTTCGCCGGAGACACCGGGTACCACGCCTATGATAGCCAGGTCATTTTTGTAGTCGATGTTAGCAAGGCGCTGGATGTCTTTGTGCGGGAAGGCTTTCGTACGGCTCATGTAGCGTTTCCGAACGGATTCTTCGCTGAGCGAGTAGAGCATCTCGGATAGTGGCTGCTCGTCGCTGGGCTTGATGGGTCTGAAGAAGATTTCGGTGCCGTCGCGCAGCGTGTCATAGTGTTCCAGCTCTTCGGGATAACTCAACTGCTCCCACGACAGCTCTATCTGGTCTTGATAGACGTACTTTTGCGCCTTTGCCGCCTGGATGAGCTTGTTTCTGAATTTTGGGTGGGCGATGTTGACTAAATCAAGGCATCTTTCCCTGATGCTTTTTCCGTGGAGATAGGCGACTCCATACTCGGTGACGATGTAGTGAACATCTCCCCTGGTGGTGACGACGCCGGCGCCTTCGGTAAGGTGTGGTACGATTCTGGAGACCTGTTCGTCTCTGGCGGTCGAGGGCATAGCAATTATGGGTTTGCCCCCCCTGCTCATTGCGGCGCCCCGGATAAAATCGACCTGACCTCCTATTCCGCTGTAGAACTGATACCCTAATGAGTCGGCGCAGACCTGCCCGGTGAGGTCTATTTCCAGGCCCACGTTAATTGCGACCATTTTTTCGTGCTGGCTTATATTGTAGGGGTCGTTTACATACTCGGTAGGATAGAATTCGAAGAACGGATTATTGTTAATGTAATCGTAGAGTCGTTTTGAACCCATACAGAAGCTTGCGACCACCTTGCCGCGGTTAACGGTTTTTTTGGCGCAGGTGATTGCCCCGCACTCTACCAAATCGATAATCCAGTCGCTGAACATTTCGGTGTGTATGCCGAGGTCCTTTTTGTCCTTGAGGTATTCCGCCAGGGCCTGCGGGATTCGTCCGATTCCGCACTCGATTGTGCTGCCGTCCTCGACAAGTCTTGCGATGTTCTGGCCTATTCGGCGTAATACGTCTTCGGCCTGGGGCACGGGAATCTCGACGATGTCTTCGTCGTAAGGCACCAGTATATCCACGGCTTTGACGTGGACGAAGCTGTCGCCGAATGTTCGGGGCATCTTGTTATTTACCTGCGCGATGACATACCTGGCATTGGCTACGGCTGATTTGACGATATCGACTGAAACGCCGAGGCTGCACAGACCATTGACATCCGGCGGGGTGACACTAATCAGGGCAACATCAACAGGCATTCTTCCGCTTTCAAACTCCTGCGGTATTTGCGAGAGAAATATCGGCGTGTAGTCTCCAATACCTTTCCTCAGGGCGTCGCGGACGTTGTCGGCGATGAACAAGCTGTTCATTTTGAACTTTTCGCGAAATTTTTCATCGGCGTACGGGGCCGCACCCATTGTCAGCAGGTGAACGATGTGAGCGTCGTAGACGTGCCCGGAGTGCTCGACCAGCGCGTTGACAAGGTGCTGAGGCTGTCCGCAGCCGGTGCCTATAAAGATACTGTTTCCGGACTTGATTAGTTTCATTGCCGCAACAGCGGTTCCTATCTTGTCTTTGTACCTTTCTCTCCAGTCAAACTGTTGCATGTCGCTATCTTTCTGAGACTTTTTCCACACTTATTCTTGCATCAACGGCAATCGGTGTTGTGCCCTCCGGGCCAACGATGTACGGATTTATATCCATTTCCTGGATTTGCGGGAATTCCGTCACGAGCTGTGAAAGCCTTTGGAGTCCCTCGGCCAATGCATCTATATCGACGCCTTCCTCGCCTCGCCCCCCCTCCAGTATTTTATATGTTCTTGTGCTCATAAGCATTTGTTTTGCTTCGTCCGGTGTCAACGGCGCCAGATAGAATGAGACGTCTTTCAGCACCTCGACCATGGTCCCTCCCATTCCAAACATCATCAGCGGACCGAAATGCGGGTCGCGTTTCACCCCAAGAATGCCCTCTCTTCCGCTGGTGCACATCTGCTGCACCAGCACGCCAAGTATATCGGCATTCGGGGCCTTTTGGGGTATTCGGTACATCATCAGGTCGAACGCGTCCCTTACTTCTTTGCTGTTTTTCAGGCCGAGTTGAACACCTCCGACATCGGACTTATGGACCACATCGGGCGACCATATCTTGAGTACGACGGGATAGCCGATTTGTTGGGCGATGCCTACGGCCTGCTCTGCGGTGGCGGCAATTGAGCCCTTGGGGGTGACAAACCCATAGGCCTCGAGTATTTCCTTTGATTCGCTTTCGGGGATTTCGCGTATTCCCTGCCGCAGGTGCCGGTCCACTATGGTCTCAACCTTCCTGCGATTGACGGCGAAGAGCTTCACAACCCGCTTTGGTCGGCAGCGCCACCGCACGTAATCCGCCACTGCCTTGACGGTTTCGACGGCGCTTTCCGGAGAATCGTATTGCGGGACTCCCCCCTTGCGGAGGATTTTGATTGCATCGGCTACCTTCGCGGCGCCGAGGAAACAGGCAAATATAGGTTTCCCAAGATTTTTCTTTGCAATTTCGACGACAACTCTGGCGGTAGCGACCGATTGAGTCATAGCCTGCGGAGTGAGAAGCACCAGAAGTACATCGACATTATCATCCTGAGCTACGGTATCAATTGCAAATTCATAGCGGTCTGCCAGGGCGTCTCCCAGCACGTCCACGGGATTGAACAGATTTGCCGCCGGCGGCAGTTCGCTTCGCAGCGTGGCTATTGTTTCCTCCGAGAGCCTTGCGAACGCCAGGCCCTGCCGTTCGATACTGTCGGCGGCCATAATTCCAGGCCCTCCTGCATTGGTTATGACCACGACGTGGTTTCCTTTTGGTAGCGGCTGGTAGGCAAACGCCTGGGCATAATCAATCTGTGCATTGATTGAGCCACAACGCACGATTCCCGAACGAGCGAATACAGCCTCGTAGGCCGTTTCAGACCCCGCCAGACTTCCGGTATGGGAGGAGGCCGCCTTTGACCCTGCAGAAGTTCCGCCGGATTTCATCAGCAGTATAGGCTTGTTATGTGAGATTTGCTCGGCCTGTCTGACGAACGCATTGCCGTCTGAGATGTTTTCCAGATAACCGGCGATGACCTTCGTGTCGGGGTCCTCGGCGAGTGCCTTTATGATATCGAGCTCATCGATGTCGGCCTTATTGCCGATGCTTACAAGTTTGCTGAATCCTATGCCGGCGGCGTTGGCGATGTCAAGAATGGCCGTCAGCAGCGCCCCGGACTGAGAGAGATAGCCGATTGAGCCGGCTGCGGGCAGGTCGGTGCCGAAGCTGGCGTTCAGTTTGTTTGCAGGCACTATCACACCGAGACAGTTTGGCCCGACGATTCTGATACCGCCCTGGTTGGCGATTTGAATGACCTGCCGTTCGAGCTGCCTACCCTCTTTTCCGACTTCCTTGAAGCCGGCGGTGATTATCACAACGGATTTTACTCCCACCTTCACACACTGCCGCATTACTGCCGGCACAGCGCTCGCAGGGACGACAATAATCACAAGTTCGGGGACCTGGCCGATGGATTCGAGGTCGGGGAAGCATCGCAGTGTTTCTATTCGCTCTGCTTTTGGGTTGACCGGGAATATCTTTCCTTCGTATCCGCCCTTGAGCATATTTGATATTATTTCGTAGCCTACCTTGCCTTTGTGCCGGGAGGCGCCAACGAGTGCAATTGATTTAGGATTGAAGAAGCATTCAAGGCTCATTACACCTTATAGTCCTTTCTAAACGGCAGGCATTTCAAACATTATCTTTACATTAACAACGACAGGCGTTGTCGCTTTAGGTCCTGCGACATACGAACTCATAATATATTCGATAAAAAGCGTGCTTGCAAGGTTTTTTATGAGTTGTTTGGCCGTGAGGGTGGACGGGTTGCAATTGATGTAACACTTTTGTCGAATCCAGGCAGCAGCCGGACTATCGATGATAGATAACCTGGCGGTGCTATCTTCTCATTTCGGGCGTGTCCGGTTCGATGTGGACGATGACGTTGACCGGGCGGGATATTTCCTCGTGGAGGGTGCTTTCGAGGTCTTCGGCAATTCCGTGAGCGGCGGCGACGTTCAAATCCGGGTCGACAAGAATGTGCAGGTCGAGGAAGATTTCCCTGCCGACCATTCGCGTCCTTAACCTGTGCCATTGGCGGATTTGGCGGTTGCCGCCGATGATGCTTTTGATGTGGTCGATGGTTTCGGTATCGATGGCGGCTTCAGTGAATTCCCCGATGCAGTCGATTATGACGTGAACGGCGACGAGGATAATCATCAAACCGACGCCGACGGCGGCGATTTGGTCGCCATACTCAAAGCCGAACTGAAGCGAGACAAATCCAATGACGACCACTACCGAGCTGAGCGCATCTGAGCGGTGGTGCCAGGCGTTCGCGTAGAGTGCCGGGCTGTGGGATTTGACGGCAACGGCCCTGGTCATTCGGTAGAGCAGTTCTTTAGCGATGATTGAAGCCAGTGCAATCCACAGCACAACAAAGCCGGGCTTTACGGTTTTGCCGGCGGTGATAGCGGTGCCGGCCCGGTAAATCATGGCCCCGCCGACGATGGCCAGAACTACTCCTATAAAAACGGCGGCAAAGGTTTCAATTCTGCCGTGACCGTAGGGGTGTTTTTCATCGGGCTGTTTCGAGCCAAAGTGAATCCCCAGTATCACTGCAATATCTGTTGCCATATCGGAGAGGGAATGAATTCCGTCGGCGACCAGGGCGATGGAGCCTGCCGCGAGCCCGACGATTGTTTTAAGCACGAAAAGGATGAGGTTTGCCGCGATGCCGAGGTTTGTGACAAACCTTATCTGCTTATTCTGAGTTTGGATTTTGTGGTTGTGCATTTTCCTCAGCCGATTACGTTCTTTCGGATTTCGCTGACGGCATTGATATATTTCTGAGCGGCGCCCTGGTCTTTTGCCTCGACTATGACCCTCATCACCGGCTCGGTATTGCTGAGTCTCAGGTGGACCCAGCCATCGTCGAAATCGAATCGGCAGCCATCGGTCGTATCAAGTCCTGCTCCGGTGAAGCTTTTTTTTGCTGCATCGAGTATCTGCCGAGCCTGTGACTGGTCGGCTGAGAACTTGTCCTTGTTCATATAGTACCGGCCGATTTCACTGACGAGGCGGCTTACTGTTTTGCCGGTCTCGGCCATTAGTTGCAGCACAAGTGCGATGCCGACAAGGCTGTCGCGAATGGGACCGACCCTGAGGTCAATTACGCCCCCGTTGCCTTCACCGCCTATGACGCAATCTTCGCGGAGCATAGCGGCAGCAACGTTGGCCTCGCCGACTGCGGTGCGGATGACCCGGCAGCCCGCCTGCGCAGCGATATCGTCAATCATCCTGGACGTGGAAAGATTTGTGGCTGCTTGTCCGGTTTTTTTACTGAAGATGTATTTTGCCGCCAGGGCAAGTGTGTATTCCTCGCCGATGTATGTGCCGTTTTCATCAACGATTGCCAGCCGGTCACCGTCGGGGTCCTGGGCCAGGCCAATTTGCGCAGATTCTTTCTTCACACGCTCGCAGAGCCCGGTCAGGTTCTCGGCGGTTGGCTCCGGAGGATGCGCGAAGATGCCGGTTGGTTCGTCATTTATGGCTGTTACTTTGCAGCCAAGCTGGCTGAGCATCTTCTTGGTAACCGGTCCTGCTGCCCCGTTGACACTATCGAGAACAACGTTGAAGTTCCCGGCTGCGACCGCGTCCTTGTCAATTATGGCCAGCACCCTGTCGATGTGAACGGCGTCGGTCTGCTGATTGTAAGTTACTTCGCCGCAGTGGAGCGCGTCGGCGTATGTGAAGTTCTTATCGAGCAGATGCTGCTTTATCTGCTCGGCCGGTTCTTTAGGCGGGGCCATTGCCCCTTCGAGCAGCAGCTTTATACCGTTATAGGGTGCGGGATTATGCGAAGCTGTGACAATTACGCCGCCGTTGCAGCCGAGCTGGGTAGTCATAATCCCAACGCCGGGCGTGGTTACGATTCCGAGGTCGATTACGTCGATTCCGACGGCGCACAATCCTGCGGTCACTGCCGATTGGAGCATCCGGCCGCTTGGGCGAGAATCCCGGCCAATGCAGACGGACAATCGTCCTTCGTGGGTCTTTTGTCTGCTGCGTAAGAATGCGCCGAAAGCACAGCCGTAGTCGGCGGCAACGGTGGGCGTAAGGTTTTCGCCAACGATACCTCTTACTCCGCTTATGGTTATTTTCAACGGTTCGGGCATATCTTGTGTTCTCGCCTGCTTAGATTTTTCTGGACTTCTCCAGGACCTTTTTAAGCCTTGTAAGCACGGTGCCCACCTGCCTGGGCTTCAGCGACAGGATGTGCTGGAGCGCCTCACCGATATACGGGAGATATGTTTCTATGTAGCGTCGTTTGTCCATTTCCTGCTGAATTCTTTTTTTCTTTCGGAGGTAGATACCGAGCTTTCTTCCACAGTCCTGAACCGCTAATTGTACTTCTTTTATTATTTCCGGATAGTGTGCGATAGCTTCCTTGCTTTCGGAGGTAAAGGGCACCCATACCGAAGCGATGTGAACCATAAGCACGACCGGTCCGGTGGGCGGGGCGCCTCTACTCTGGCTTAGGGCATAATTTCGCCAGTTGATATCAAGGACGGCCCTGTAGATGGCGCACGCCGATTGCTGATAGAGCAGCGGCACCCGGTTGGCAACACGAATGAGGCGAAGCGCCGGTTCCTTGTCGGCATCGCCGCCCCTGCCGTCTTTGAATCCGTACGCCAGAGCGGCTTCGATTAGAAATGGGTTTCCTCGATAAACGGTTGGGCTGCGCGAAGAAGCGGTGTAGAAATCCGCGTCCACCACGCGCTTCAGTCCACCCTCCAGTGCCTTGACGCCTATGGGGCCTATACAATCGGTGGACGGCGCCATAATCTTGGTTTGATTTATCGCGGCGTGCAGTGCTTCAGCCTGTTTGAGACTTATCCTCGAAGGCCTGAGTGTCTTTCGCACCTTAGCCTTCTCGCAGATTTGGTTTGCTACTCGCGGGCTCACCCTCGAAAATTCACCCTGGAGGAACGCCGAGACCTGCTTGAGACGACTATCCCTGGCCATCTTGAACAGTAATCCGAGCTCGACGCCGTAGGGGTGTGGTTTAATCTCCTTCGGCGAGAAAGGCAGTTCCCTAGTCTGCCTGCGGTACTCGTATTTAGTGCCGTCCGGAGACTGATAATAAATTGATGCGTGCGGGTTCGCCATTGCAGTCTGAGCGATGTACTCATCGACGGACTGTTTTCCCCTGAGGTATTTTCCTTCGAGAGTTATTGTCACGCAGGTTCCCGTGGGCAGGTCGAAGTCGCATTGCTCATCAAAAACGACTTCGGGTCTGTTTTTTGTAGTATCGATTTGCACGTGGTAATGGTGTGCAGTTGTCCTGGGGCTGGTCCGAGAGATAATCCGCACGGGTTCGCCGGTTGTCAGCAGTCCGTACATTCCCGCAGCCGATATGCCGATACCCTGCTGGCCGCGGCTCATTTTCAGGCTATGGAACTTACTGCCGTAGAGCAGTCTCGCAAAAATGTTGGGTATCTGCTGCTTTACGATGCCGGGTCCGTTGTCTTTAACGGTCAGCACGAATTTATTGTCGGTAAGGGGCTTTATTTCGACCACCAGCTCCGGTAGGATTCTTGCCTCCTCGCAGGCGTCAAGCGAGTTGTCAACAGCCTCCTTTGCAGCGGTCAGAAGCGATTTTCGCGGGTTGTCAAAACCCAGCAGGTGCCTGTTCTTGGCGAAGAACTCGCTGATACTAATCGAGCGCTGCTTAGCGGCCATTGACTCGGCTGTTTCAGGAACGTCCGGGGCCTTGCGCTTGGAGCGTGCTGTGCTCTGCGAGCCGCCGGAGGTCGTGCTTTTTGCCTTTCGCTTCTTACTTTTGGGCGCCCCTTTCTTCGTGGCTTTCGGTTTGGACTTTTTTGCTTTTGTCTTTTTCTTCTTTGCCATAGTCTTCCCGACCGGCGTGCCACCGAATGCGAAACTCATCTGTCCGGCCTTATCCAGCCTCCCTGCCGTCATATTAAAACCCCATCCATATCGGCCGGCTCCTATTTTGTCCGTAGCGGCAAATCAGAAGCTGTCAACCGGCAGTAGTTCAAGCAGCTCACCTTACGTCTTCGAGGATTAAGGTCTTAGTCAACCTTGCAAACGTAAATCTCATTTACAAAATCAAGCCTGCTGAGCTCCTCGACAGCGGCTACGTCGGGCTCTTTGTCAAGACTGACGGCAAGCATGGCTTTTTTCTCTTCGAGTTTTTGTCCGACACCCATCGTGCTGATGTTTATGTCATGCCTTCCACAGATTGTTCCAACGGCGCCGATAACGCCGGGTTTGTCGTCGTTAAAGATAACCATGACGGTTCCCTGCGGCGTCATTTCGATTTTGAAGCCGTCGATTTCGATGATTCGCAGCAGCGTCTGTCCGAACACCGAGCCGGTGACAGTACGGGTAACTTTTTCAGTAACGACCTTTGCGGTGAAACTCGCGGCAACGTCCTTTACCTTTGGATTCCTCGTCTCGTCGATGTCTATGCCTCGCTCTTTTGCGAGCACTCCAACGTTGACAATATTCAGGGGCATATCAAAATGCTTCTGCAGCAGTCCGATGGCAAAGTGAGATGTAATCGGCTCGACAGCGCTCTCGGCGATTGAGCCGCGATACCGAACTTCGACACTTTTGATTCGTCCCGGTGCGATAGTGCTGAGAACCGAGCCGATTCTTTCAGCAAGCTCGGCGTAGCGGCTTACAACAGGCGGCTGTACGCCGGTAGTGATTGGCGCATTAAGGGCGTTTCTCACCGGGCCGTCTTTGAGGACGTCAACAAGAATGTGAGCCGCCTCGACGGCGACTTCCACTTGCGCTTCTCTCGTGCTGGCGCCGAGGTGAGGTGTTACGACACAGTTCTCAAGCTCGGTGAAGCGAGTATTTTCCGGCGGCTCCTGGGGATAAACATCCAAAGCGGCCCCGGCGATGCGCTTTTCTGCAAGGGCATCGTAAAGGGCGTCCTCATTGATAATTCCGCCACGGGCACAATTAACCAGGCGGACGGACGGTTTCATCATTTTGAGCTGCTCGGCAGCAATCATATTCAGCGTATGCTCGTTTTTCGGCACGTGGACGCTTATGTAGTCGGATTCCCTGAAGACTCTGTCGAGGTCCTCGGTTATCTCGATGCCGAGTTTTTCCGCATCGGGCGGTGTGGCGAACGGGTCATAGGCAAGGACCTTCATATCAAAACCTTTGGCCATCTTCGCCACCGACATTCCGATTCTGCCCAGTCCTATCAAACCGAGGACTTTTCCATTAAGCTGGTTGCCCATATACTTCTTTCGGTCCCAGGCGCCCGATTTCAGGCTGTTGCAGGCAGGCACTACGTTTCGGCTCATCGTCAGCATCAGGGCCATAGTGTGTTCGGCGGCGCTGAGCGTGTTTCCCCCCGGCGTATTCATCACGAATATCCCTTTTCGGGTTGCTTCGGGGATGTCGATGTTATCGACACCCACGCCCGCGCGCGCGATACCTCTTAGCTTGCCCGGCTTGGCAAGAACCCTGGCGGTCACTTTTGTTCCGCTTCGGATGATTAAGCCATCGTGCTGCCCAATGATTTCGGCGAGTTCATCCTCGCTGATACCGGTCTTGACGACGGCCTCGACGCCCTCGATCGAATTGAGTAAATCAATCCCTTCCTGTGCAAGTTTGTCTGTGACTAATACTTTAATCATTGCCGGACTCCAAATACTACCAGACTACCAGTTTCTCCACTGCGAATCTGTTCTGTCATCGGCGATTTTGAACTGGTCCTCCGGGCAGTCATAAAAATACCTGACGATACAATAAGCCATCGACAGGGCGAGTTTGTCAACCGCAGCCAGCCTGCCTCGAGGACCGACTTCAAACGCAACGGCGACGGTCTTGCCGTCTGCGGCTTTCGGCCAGAGCCTTTTACCGTCGGAGACCCGCCAAAGCACGCACTGGGTGACTAACGAAGCCTTGAAGTAATCCGTTATGTCTATTTTCCTGAATCTGCAGTCGTCGATGGCTACGAACAAGACCACGTCGGCATTAAGCGCCCTGGCGACTTCTATCGGAGAGAGCAAAGAGAAATCGCTTCGCGCCGAGCGAAAATCCGCCAATTCTTCGTACAGGACGAGACCATCCACCGGCAGCTTGACTTTTTCGATGAGCAGCCCGTTGATATGGCTTGTCAGATTGTGACGCACGTTAGCGCGAATATTGAGACCGGCAGGCTGCTCGACAAACACGAGCGTTCTGCTGTCTGCGTGGCGGGCAAGGTCATACTCGGCAGGGACCTTTTCTTCGCGGCGCGTGGGCGTGCCCACAAGACCCACAAGAGCACAGCCGCTGCAAAAACACATAACAGCAAGGCAAAAAGTACCACAGGCGTAAAGAACCGAAGATTTGTGCCGTTCTTGATTCATTGGCCGTTTTCTTTCTGGTTTCCGTCAACCTCCGGATAGCGCCCTTGCCAATGTTACCGCCCAGGCGGCGATAATAACGACGACCAGGGCCACAATTACATACCCGATTTTGACCTTATTAAAAAAGCGTTTCAGGAACGTGAAATATACTCCAAAGACCGCTGTCAGGAAAGCAAAAAATGCCGTAATAACCAGCACACAGCACATTATTGCCGCTGCCGGCTGTATGTAGAACGATTGGAGGATTTCGCCCCGGACAAAAACAACAGCCGAAGTAGTCCACCCGCAGGTCGGACAGGGCAGGTGGTATCTCTGCTTGAAACCGCAGGGACTCAGCCAGCGGCCCGGGTCTATTACGCCCATCGCAGCCAGAGCGAGCAATCCGAACAGAGCGATTATCGCGACGAATATGATGCAGGCCGTGAGCCGTTGTTGACCGGATGCACGGTAGAAAATTTTACGTCCATTTGATTGTTGGCTTGCCTGCATAACTGAGTTAGAATACGCAAAAGGATGTGTTCTGTCAAGATAAGCTGGTAGAGGGCTTAATTATGGTAACCAAACGTGTGAATCTTAGTCGAATGCTGGAGACGGCCATTGTCGCTGCGCGTCTGGCAGGCCAGCACGCGATGGAAAAAATCAACTTCGTCAAGACCTCGGTCAAAAACGAAACGGCCGTTGTAACCGAGGCCGACACACAGTGCCAGCAGATAATCGTCGAGCGAATCAAGCAGGCCTATCCGGACCACGGCTTTATCGCTGAAGAAGGCGCCGACGGCGGCATTTTCAAGCAGCAGCCGCGAGGTTCCGAGCGTCTGTGGTGGGTGATAGACCCGATAGATGGAACGAATAATTATGCCCATCAAATGCTCTTGTTCACGGTGAGCGTGGCGGTGATGCACGAGGGCCGGCCGATTATCGGGGTGATTTTTGACCCTGCGACCGAGTCGATGTTCACGGCTGTGCGCCAGGACAAGGCCCAGCTTAACGGCAGGCGAATAAACGCCAGCGAAGACAAAATCAGCAAGTTCGCAAGCATAGGCATAGACAGCCATTACGACGAAGGTGTGCCGGAGTGGGTACGCGAAATTATGCG
>JAUWKC010000196.1 GCA_030607345.1 Planctomycetota bacterium
CAGTCGGAGCAACATACGCTCCGGCCAATACTCGATGGGCGCAGTCCGCGCCGCTCAGTGCCGCCGTCAGGTTCCCGCCGCTGCCGGCTTCGGCCAGCGCCAGCGTTACGCCGCGCGCTTCTAACAGTTTCACAACGTGTTCCTCCAGGGACGTTTCGTCATCCGCATACACATATTCGCCAAGGTGCTTCATAATCTTCTGCTTCAACTCCTGGAGCCGCGTCCGATTCCGCGGCGTGTCTTCGAGCAGCGAAAAGGTGAAATCAACTCGGCCGCCCTGGAACTGCGAGGAAACCGTAATGTCGGGCGCCAGCGCCACGTGCTCCCCGAGGGTCTGGTCAATCTGGGATTGGCCAAGGCCCACAAACCGCAGTCTTAGCGAGCACCCGGGCTCTCGTGTGCCGAATTGTCGGCTCAGATACGGCACCAGCTCATCGCGGACCATGGCCTGCAATTCGCGCGGCGGTCCCGGCAGCGCTACTATCACGGCCCCGGCGCGCCGGGGTTCGAAAACAAGACCTACGGCCGTGCCGTTAGGGTTTTTGAAATAGGTGCCCTGCATTGGCACCCGGGTCTGCCGGCGCAAGTTGGCACGAAGCCGGGCAGGCGAAACATGGAAACGTCGTGCCATTTCCTGCAGCACATCGGGGTGTTCTTTTAACGGAATTCCTGTAAAGTCAGAGAGTGCTTCACGGGTAATATCGTTATCTGTGGGGCCAAGACCTCCCGTAACAATTACAAAGGCCGCTTTACCCGTGGCAAAGCGAAGCGCCTCTTTGATATCGGCTTGCTTGTCATCCACACACATCGAGCCGACACAGTGCAGGCCCAGCGGCTGTAGGGTCCGGGTGAGAAAGTAGGTATGCCCATCCGGGTATGCGCCCGACAGCAGTTCGCCGCCGGTAACGACTATCATGTAGCTGGTGGGCTGGGAAGCGGACCCTGCCGCAAAGGTACCGGCGGCCAGTGGTCGCATTAGCACTATCGACAGCAAGAGGGACAGTAAAGACAATCGAAATATCAACAAAGCGGGACTTGCGATTCTATCACAACCGGTCCCGCTTTCTACCTGGAGAGGTATCTTTCTCATCATTTCAGCCACTGCCTTTCAGGTGATAAATTTACAATGTAAATGTTCATCTTGATTTCTATCCGTCAAGTACAACTATTTCGGATGTCCTTCACTATAATATCAAAATCTTCTGCAAACTGTGTTGTCAGAAGCGTTTTTTTTTAATTTTATCCCTAAAGGTAATACGTAACGGCCATTGCCGGGTTAAAGTGTCGGTTTTTTATATTTTCCGGGCGAGGCGAAGAGAAATATCCGGCTTTGTTTCTTTCAAAGCGGCTCCGGGATTCCGAGAGGACCAGGGACACAAAGCCGGAAGCCACAGAGTGAAATTCAAAAGTTGATTTGAGATTAAGAAAAGCGAATCAACGCAGAGTAAATATCGTAATTTCGGGTCTGGCGTTCAAGCGTATTCTGCCTACTCGGCCAAGCCCGCGGTTTACGTACAGTTTCTTACCTTCAACTTCATATAGGCCCGCGTGAAAACGTCTTTCGTCGATTGTCCACGGCAGACCAACCGAAGACTTCGCTTTTCTTCCGTGCGTGTGCCCGCTCACCACGGCATTTGCTGCAAATTCACCCAAGTGTTCAACACCACGGGGATTATGCACTAACACAATAGATACTTGATCGGTCGGCACTTCAGCGAAGGCCTTGTGCGGCTGGAAGTCACCAGCCCTCAAATCACCTAATCCCACAAACCAGAGCGGATGGCCATCGATATCCAAAACAGTCGATTCATTCCGTAAAACAGTAATTCCACGGCTCTCCATGCCCCGTATCAATCGCCGCAGCAAATATTCCCGCCTGCGGACCGGCAGACTGCAAATACCATAATCGTGATTACCCAGGCAGGCATAAACGCCGAATCGGCTTTCGATGTCGCCAAGCAGAGCTGCGACCCTCTCCCTGTTCTTACCTCGAATATCATAAGTGATATAATCTCCCGTCAACACTACTACATCAACATCCAGCAGGTTAATCCGGTTAATGCAACGACGCAAATACGAGCTGCTTACAGTCCTGCTGTAATGAAGGTCGCTGATATGTGCTATGCGCGTTCCATGTAATCGCCGGTGAGGACTTTGCAGATGCAGATCGATTTCAACCACTTCAATCCACTCCTGTCCGATTCCGTGAGAATCAACCGCCCAACGAGTGCAGAAACCCAACGTTCCCAGAGTTGCACCTTTAAAATAGCGCATCCTGTTATTTGATTCGGCGCCACCTGATATTTGTCTAATGTCTTTTCGCATAATGTGCAATATTGTTAGCCGTAAGATAGTATGTGCTATACGGCTGAAACAAGCAATAGGTTCAAAAAATATTTCATCGAGAACTCAAACATCAGGTAACCTGTGCCGGGGCGTAGAGGCAGAAAAGTCAGTTAGAAGTAATGGTTTAATTTCACGGTGTTCAAATGGGAATTTTTTAGTCTCCCTTGTTTGTGCGGAGGAGTTTTCCGCTCTTTTTGTCCCAGATAACGGTGCGGACCTTCATTCGGTGGTCACCGTGGCAATCCGTGCAGACAATTCTGCTGAGATTGATTTTGTCCTTACTTCGCTTTGCCCAGCGAGCAACGACCTTTTTAGGCGAGACATCATGAGCTTTATGGCAGCTTCGACAAAAGGTGTCTATTTTATCGGCTGAGTATATGGTATCGGGAACAGTTGTATTGTTTTCGTCGTTTCGGTGGGCATAGGATTGGCCGTGGCAATTGACGCAGCCGATGTCGGACATGGCATGGCGGTCAGCGAGAAATTCGGTCTTGTAGTTGGCATGGCACACAAAGCAGGCTGTGTTTTCGACTAAAGCCCGGGTGGTTGCAACGGCAGAAGCTTCTTCCTTCTCGGTTGGTTCTTCAAGGAGCAGCGGAGTACTTGTATTGACAACAAGTGGCGGAGGTCCTCCTGTAATTTCGGCCTCGCTGTCAGTCCTGGGGACTACTTGCGGAGTAATAGAAACATCCTCGTTTGTGGGTGTGCAGCATGGAAGAGTTGAGGTTATAAGCGCCAGAAACACTATAAGTATTTTGGAAAGGTCATTATCTATTTTCATTTGTTGCCCTTATGACAATGTCCACGACTGAAGGATGCCTGACCGAGACAAGCGTTAGCACTGGGTATCAAACATATTCCCAGTCTTTGAGCCACTGATAGTTGGGCGGCAATGACGCCCAGGCATGTTTCATTGCCCGGTCGAGTTCGGCTTTTTCCTTCAAGTCAAGCTCTCGACGTTCCTTGACGGCAAGGGCGACGTTGTCAACCTGCTGAACGCTGATAAGCCCCGGCATAGGTGCTGTTATGGCCGGGTTGCAGAGAATATAGCGGATAGCCAGACGGGCGATATTATTGTCTTGTTCAGAGTATGGGCTGTTCGGCGAGCTGTCACCTTTAAACAGAGAGTTGCTGGCAAAGGGCTTGATGCCTAACCAGCCGACGTCGTATTTCCTGAGAGTGGCCCAGAGGCCTGTTTCATCGGTGATGAGTTTACTTTTAGCGGTGTATGGCGTCAGGATGACCTCTATCTGTTCGGAGTACTTTTCGATGATTTTTTTCAGGTCGGGCCTGTCGTGTGATGAGAAACCGATGAAGCGGGCACGGCCGGTTTTCTTTGCCCATTCGAGGGCCTTGACGGCCTCCTCGACCTCCGCCTTCGTATGGCGGCTGCTGTCAACAAGGAGGCTGATTCGCCAGAGGTCAACGTAATCAAGACCAGCTTCTTTCATACCCTGGTCGAGGCCCTGTTTGAGTTTTTCGGCCGACCGCCATTCTTCAAAGCGGCTTTCCTTAATGTGCCAGGAATAGCCGAAGAACATCTTGTCCCGACGGCCTTTAAGGGCCTTGGCGTAGGCGAGGATTTCCTCGCGGCAGCAAGCGTCAACATAGTTGATGCCTCGCTCGATACAGCGGGTAACGACATCATAGCGGTTTTTCTGGAAGTCACGGCGTTCGATGTCTGTTGTCATCCAGCCTTCCGGTTCGTTGCCACCTATTATTTTGACGAGACGTTTCCAGTGACCGCCCAGACAAATAGCGGAAATCATAAGACCGGTTCTGCCACATCGGCGGTATTCCATATCAGGGTTGTAGTTTA
>JAUWKC010000320.1 GCA_030607345.1 Planctomycetota bacterium
CGCAAGATTGTCGTGCAGTACCCGCAGGGCTGGCTGTGCACACTTCTGGAGAAGACGGGACAGCAGCAGGCCTCCTGGCGAACCGACCCGAAGCAGAGCGGCGCCGCCGGCTGCATGGGCGACATCGGCACGCATGCTGAGAACCTGTCGGAGTATATCACGGGATTGAAGATAACCGAGATATGCGCCGACCTGTCGATTCTTGTCAAGGGTCGAAAGCTCGATGATGACGGCAATTGCCTTGTGCGTTTCAACAACGGCGCCAGGGGCGTTCTGTTCGCCAGCCAGATTTCAATCGGCGAAGAGAACAACCTTGCAATCTGGGTTTACGGTGACAAGAAGTCGCTCGAGTGGCATCAGGAGCACCCGAATTACCTGTATGTCAAGGAGCCGGACGGGCCCGTTCAGACGTGGCGGCGCGGCAATGATTACGTTGCTGCCAGAAGCCCGGCAGCGGCGAGGACAACGCGTCTTCCATCCGGCCACCCCGAAGCGTTTTTCGAAGCCTTTGCCAATATTTACTGTAATTTTGCCGACACGGTGCGGGCGAAACTGTCGCGGGAAAGACCTGACCGGCTGGCGTTGGATTTCCCGACCGTCAATGACGGGCTGCGGGGGATGCTGTTTATTGAAACAGTCGTTGCAAGCTCAAAAAGCAAACGCAAATGGACGCGAATGAAGAAGTGATAGTGATATAGATAAGGAGAATATCAAATGGCTCGACCAGTGACACTTTTCACGGGACAATGGGCGGATTTGCCCCTGGAAGACTTGGCGAAAAAAGCCGCAGGCTGGGGGTATGACGGGCTGGAGCTGGCCTGCTGGGGCGACCACATGGACGTGCAAAAGGCGGCGGCGGACAAAGATTACTGCAGGAAACAACTGGCCATCCTGGGAAAAAACAATCTCAAGGTCTTTGCTATCAGCAACCATCTGGCAGGGCAACTCGTCTGCGACCTCAACAACGACAGCCGGTCGGACGGTTTTGCCCCGGCCGACTGCGCAGGCGATGCCGAAAAGAAACGCGACTGGGCGGTCGAGGCTATGAAGAACACCGCACGTGCGGCGAAAAACCTCGGCTTGAAGGTGGTCAACGGTTTCACCGGCTCATCCATCTGGCACATGCTGTACAGCTTTCCGCCGGTCAGCGACCAGATGATTGAGGATGGCTTCGGATATTTTGCTGAGATGTGGAATCCGATATTGGATGTCTTTGACGAATGCGGCGTGAGGTTCGCCCTGGAAGTTCACCCGACGGAGATTGCCTTCGACATCATCACGGCCAGGAAAGCTCTTGAGGCAATTGGAGAACGAAAGGCTTTTGGATTCAACTTCGACCCCAGCCACCTGCACTGGCAGATGGTGGACCCGGTTTGTTTCCTGAACGAGTTTGCGGACCGTATTTACCATGTGCATATGAAAGACGCGGCGCTGCAGCTTGACGGCAAAACGGGGATTCTTGGCTCACATCTGAACTTTGGCCGGCCGGACCGAGGCTGGGACTTCCGCTCCCTGGGCCACGGCGGCGTCAATTTTGAGGAAATTATAAGGGCATTGAACAGGATAGGCTACGACGGCCCGCTGTCGGTGGAGTGGGAAGACTGCGGTATGGACCGGGAACATGGCGCAAAAGAGGCCTGTGAGTTCGTCAAGAAGGTAGACTTTAAGCCTTCGCAGGTCGCCTTTGATGCGGCTTTTGACAAATAGAACCTTATATTGATGGTGGTTTTGTTATGAAAGACAGAAATATTGACCGCCGCCGGTTTCTGAAACGGGCCGCCGGTGCGGCTGTGGGGGCAATTGGATTTCCGTATGTTGTTTCATCATCGGCGCTCGGCAAGGCGGGCACAATATCGCCGAGCAATCGCATTGTGATGGGAGCTATCGGGATAGGATGGCAGGGCTACAGCAATATGAAGGGCTTCCTGAACAAAGACGAGGTTCAGTTTGTTGCCGTATGCGACATCGATAAAAACCATCTCGACGAAGCCAAGAGCAGTGTTGACGAAAAGTATGGCAACGGTGATTGTGCCACCTACCACTATTTTCGAGAGATACTGGCCCGTGGCGACCTCGACGCGGTCTGCATCGCTCTGCCCGACCACTGGCATTCCGTTCCGGTGATAGCAGCGGTGCGGGCGGGGATTGACATTCACGGTGAGAAACCGCTTTCCCATTCACTCGAAGAGGGCC
>JAUWKC010000203.1 GCA_030607345.1 Planctomycetota bacterium
CAAGAATTGCTGAAAAACTTGAATTTATGAAGGCCAGGGCGGTCAAGGTGTGCACAAAAGCAGGAGATTGGATGAGTGTTGAGAAAGCAACCCCGCGACACGTCGCGGGGAGAAAGATTGAGCGATCCTCACGCGGACACCCCGGCCCAGAGGGGCGGGTGCCTTATAGGCACATAGGATCGAGGGGGAAGAAGAGTTTTGAGCCTTCGATTAGGCTCAGGACATGGTTTTTGAGTTTTGAGTGAAAAAGTAGATTCCCGCCTGCGCGGGAATGACGGGGGGATTGAGATTGCCGCGGTTTGCGTTGCAGGGCTCGCAATGAGGTTTTGGCGTCGGCGGGTTATAATCGATACGCCAGCGGCTCATAGAAATGTTCTGGCTGGACGCCCAGCTTGTTTCTGAGCGTTCCAAGTTTCTCGATAGAACATTCGATTACGTCGCCGGGTTCCAGGAACCTGCCCGTGGCCACACCCACCCCAGCCGGCGTCCCCGTAGCGATAATGTCGCCGGGCTCCAGCGTCATCACGTGGCTCAAAAACGATACAATGTCGGCCACGGGGTATATCATCTGCCTGGTATTGGCATCCTGTCGAACTTCACCGTTAACGGTAAGTCTCAGTTCAAGATTCTGCACATCCTCGAGCTCGTCCGCCGTCAACAGGTAAGGTCCCATCGGACAAAAACCATCCGCCCATTTGCCGTTAAGCCAATCGTAGAAGTCGTCCCACGGCCTTTCCTGCCTGCCCTTCAGGAACGTTACACTCCTCGCCGATACGTCGTTGGCAATGGTGTAACCGGCCACAAAATCCAGACCATCCTCCAGCCGAACAGACTTTGCCTTTTTGCCGATGACCACGGCCAATTCTATCTCGTAGTCTATCTGGCGGCTGTAAACAGGCCAGGGTATCTCCTGCTCCGGCCCAATCACCGCCGTAGTCGGCATAATAAAAGGCCGTGGAACCGTCGTTTCACGGGGTGAATCAGACAGCCCTAACTTGAAGCCCTGCTTCAAAGCGGCTTCCTTGATATGCCGGCTGTAGTTGCCTGCAAGGGCGATAATCTTGCCGGGCCGAGGCACAGGAGCCAGCAGGTCTACCGATTCAAGGGCAATGAAAACGTCGGCTGAGGCTGCCAACCGCGCCACTTTTTGCAGGCAGCTCTCGCCCCGCTCGAGAATCTGTTTTATGCTTCGAGGCGGATTCGGGCCAGGCCAGCAGGAAGCAATATCGACCAATCGCCCTTGTGTAAGTACTGCACACGAAACTGACTCGTTCCGACGGTACGTTACCAGTTTCATTGCTCACCTCATTCAAATTGTTTCGATTTCTGCGGGTGATGGTAGCAGAAATGGGTTGAAGTTCCAGCAGAAAAGGCTTTAATAAGGTTTCGAGAATTGCAGACGGGTAGCCGGGCGGGTGACTGTTTGTGTCGAGATTCTGAGGCGCAAAAAGAGGCTTTGTTTTTGGTAGGGAATTCTATTATGTCCTTTATGGATTTCTGGGAAAAAACGAGCGTGTGGCTGCGGACCCGCAAGACATCCTCCGCTGCTTATCAGCCGGAGGTCGATAATGAGGGCCTGATATACCAGGAGAACGAAACCGAGCAATCAGATTCGCAGCCGCAGCCAAAAGCCGAGAGCGACAAGACGATGGTCAAGACTGTTCAGCAGGCGAAAAGGGCCGAGCCAATCGAGAAGCTGCAGGAAGGATTCAACAGGTTGATTGGTCAGCTTGAGGGTATAAACCGGCACCTGAATCAGCAGGCTGCTCAGCACGAAGAGCTGACCAGCAGAATCGACCGGCTGCCGAAATTGCTGGAGACTTTTCCTGGAGTGGTGGAGAATCAAAAGAAGGCGGCGGAACAGCTTTTGGAGCAGTTGAGGGCTTCGGCTGCAAAGGACCAGCAATTTCTGGATTCGGTGGAGCGGATTCCGAACGAGACGGCCAAGCAGACCGATGCGCTGGTTAATATCAATCATCAGCTTGCGGCGGCGGCGGACACCGATGTTCAGATGACCGACAGTTTCAACAAGTTCAACCAGACGGTGGCGCGGCTCAATCAGGCCGTTGCCGGCCAGGCCGAGAGCATTGTCACTATGAGCAAGACGTTTGCGACGAGCGACCGTTATCTGAAGTACCTGATGTCGAGACAGAACAAGCGGTTTATGTGGATATTTCTTATCGCTTTAGGCGTATGCGTTTTCGCCGTTTTGCTGCTGACGGGCATTATCATCTACCTCAGGCAATGACTCGCATCGTGGCAGGGGCGAGAGAGGGCGGCGGACAGCTCGCAGGCAAGCAAGGCTAAGGGGATTAGAGATGGTTGGCGAGTTCTTTCAGCTCCGGGCAAAAGGGACAAATACGAAGACCGAAGTTGTCGCCGGCGTGACAACGTTTCTTACTATGGCGTACATCATTCTTGTCAATCCTAATATCCTTAGTGACAGCACGGGGATGGACAAAGAGGCATTGATAGCGGTTACGTGCATAGTAACGGCCGGCGCCACGATTATGACGGGGTTATTGGCTAATGCTCCGATTGCCATGGCGCCGGGGATGGGGCTTAACAGTTTTTTCGCTGTTTTGGTGGCTTCGGGAAAGATGGATTGGCAGACGGCGCTTGGCGTGGTGTTTCTGTCGGGCGTGTTGTTCCTGATATTGAGCTTGTCTGGTCTGCGAAAAGGAATTATCGAAGCGATTCCGACATCACTTGTATCGGCCATAGCGGTCGGCATCGGTTTGTTCATAACGTTCATAGGACTCAAGAACCTCGGTATCGTGGTGCAGGATAAAATAACATTTGTTTCAGCGGGCGCAATGACGCCGACAGTCCTGATTGGTCTTTTCGGGCTGCTTGTGATGATTTACTTAGAGATAAAGAAGGTCAGGGGCGCTCTTCTGGTTGGGATTGTGGCATCGACTGTTTTGGCATTGATATGCAGGAAGATAGAGCTGCCTGAGCAGGTTATATCTTCGCACCTGGACATATCTTGCCGTTGCATTCAAGCTGGATGTTTTGGGGGCGCTGCGGGGCGGTTTTTTCGGGACGATATTCACGCTGACTTTTATGGATATGTTCGACAGCGTCGGGGCAATGGTTGCGTGCTGTCACCAGGCAAAGATGGTCGATAAGAATAACAGGATTAAGGGTCTGGACCGGCTGCTGAGTATTGACGCGGTGGCGACGGTGGCAGGTGCACTGATGGGGACATCGACAACGACGGCGTACGTGGAATCGGCCGCCGGTATCGAGCAGGGAGGAAGGACTGGGCTGACTTCGATAGTTACGGGGCTTGGCTTTCTGGCGGCGCTGCTATTTGTGCCTGTGGTTGGAATTGTGCCGGGATATGCAACGGCGCCTGCCCTTATTATGGTCGGGCTGTTTATGATGAAAGAAATCAAAAAAGTCAACTTTACGGACATGGAAGAGGCATTTCCCGCTTTCGTGATAATTGTGATGATTGCCCTGAGTTACAGTATCAGTACCGGACTGGCTTTCGGATTCATTTCGTTTGTTCTTATAAAGGTGGTTTCCGGCAAGGCAGGTCAGGTCAAGGCTGCCATGTGGTGTATTGCCGGCTTGTCCGTGTTGTTTTTGGCGATGGAGCAGGTTGGGAATTTGATAGGCTACCTGAGGGGCCTGTAATGTGTGTGAACGGCAGACGTTGGCAGGTAATATACAGGAAGGTTTCTGAATGTTGCAAGAACTGGTAGGCATAATCGGGGGCACAGGTCTTGGCGACGCGCTGGCTGAGCATTTAAGCGGCGCCAAATCACAGGATATTGCGACGCCGTTCGGCAAGCCGAGCGCCGCTATAATGATGGGCAGGCTGGGCAAGAGGAAAGTAGCATTTCTGAATCGCCACGGCAAAGGGCACAGACTATCGCCCAGCGAGGTTCCATTCGCCGCGAATATCTTTGCACTGAAGCAACTTGGCGCCCACGTCATAATAGGCAGCGGTGCGGTAGGGTCGCTTCGCGAGGAGATTGCCCCGGGGGACCTGGTGCTGGTCGACCAGTTCATCGACAAGA
>JAUWKC010000137.1 GCA_030607345.1 Planctomycetota bacterium
CAGGGCTGTTCAGTGAGATTGAAATAGTCGGCGACGTTGAGGCAGCCGAAGAGAACTGGAATTTTAACACCGGCGATAATTTTGCATCTCGTGTGGGCAAAATGTTCTGGTTCGGCCCATTCAGATGGGTCGAGAAATTAATGTTTCATACGCCCATAGTATATGCCTTCATTCTTGCCTCCGCCCTCTATCATGACAGAATATGGTATCCAACCTACGGCAGAAAACTTGTAAACAACTGGCTTGAATCAAGTCATTGGGGCCGGCTATTTTCAGATTATCGGCCTGGTTGAGACAAGCCAGGACGGATTAGAGAACAATCTTAGTGACACAAGAGTCCTGTTCCACTGCGATACCCACCGCCATAAAAATCATTTCGGACCTCTAATATCGGCCTCAGCCGATATCTTCACCTGTTCTCCTTCCTCCTTTCTCCTATCTTCTATCAATCCTCTACTGCTCTGATTTTGAGCTCTGCTCAAAATCGGGGAGACAGGATTTGAACTTGCGACCTCTGCGTCCCGAACAAAAAACACCTCATTTATATTACTCAACTTGACTGACTTTTATACGGGATTTTGACGGAGATGAACAACTTTTCAATAAAACAGGCAATCTCTTCGATAAAAGCTTTAAAGGAAGAAAAATCTATCGACAGGAGATTGCCAATATGTTCACAATCGTCCGTTTCCCGTCAAAACTAAAATCTTTCTTTGATTCCCTGCAAAATCAGTTCTGTCTTGGCGCGCAGTTCAAGTGGAAAATATTTCTTTGACTTTGTGAGACGTTCCTTGCCAATCGGCAAGCTAATATTCATTCCATACGAAAAGGCATTAACGTCTATTTGCAGAAGGCTCCAGGGCTGGGTCGCTCGGAACGACGGACGGGTGAGAATGGGCCACGCAAAAGCTTGTCGGAACCTGGCCTCCGCACGCCGAGGGGAACAGCCCGGTTGAATTGTAACCACGCTTTCAAAGACCTCTCACTCAGCAAAATCCCCAACAACACCGAACTATACAAAGGGCAGCGTCTGTGATGGACGATTTGCTCGAAAAAACTGACGCCCAAATGACGCCTGAGGCCGATTTTGGCAAAAATTATGGTGAATTTGAGTTGTAAAAAATGTGGGCAAGCAGTTATAATACGTTGGGTTATAAGAATTTTGTCCCCGTAGCTCAATTGGATAGAGCGTTGGCCTCCGGAGCCAGAGGTTGTGCGTTCGAGTCGCACCGGGGATAGTCATTATGTTATTCTTACACTGCCGTAGTACAGGCTCTCCGGATTTGCCCGGCACTTGGTACTGCGCACGATGCACTTTTTTGATATCGTCGCGTTCTCGGCCCATGGTGCTCGACAAGACCTTGTGAACGCCGGCCGATGCGGTTTTATCCGGCTCGTAATCTCCGGATGGTGATTTCGCAGGAAAAAGGGCCAACCGCAACAGGACTTTGTAAGAATTCTGTAAAAAGGCCGGCCATTTATTTTACATGCATTTTACTTTATCGCCTGCCGGAATTATCGCATAATAAACTAATCGAAACTCTGTACTTCTGGCGATTAACAATGTGTCGAATTTGTTGCAACCGCAGAGAGTTACCCTTTTACAGGGAACCTGAGACCTGTTAGTCTGTCCGATACAGTAACTGCTCGTATAGTGGAATTTTGTTTGTCATTTAGGGAGACCATGTCATGTGCAGTCGCTACTCTTGTGTAATTACCGTCCTGTGTACTATGGCTCTGCTGTTGTCGCTGCCACAGCACGACGCCCTGGCCAGGCCAGCCGGCTCCGATGCTCAGCCCGCCAAGGTGTACGTGCCCTACGACAATATCAAAGCCATTTTCGAGAAACCGGGCCAGGGCGTCTTCCTGCCCTACGAGGACTTCCAAAAGCTCTGGCACGCTGCACAGGGCAGGCCGAAGGACGTATCAGAAGCGCCTTACAAGTATCTTATCAGCATCGCCAGGTTCAAGGGCGCCGTCAAGCAGGAGCTTGCAGAGCTTCGACTTGACCTGACCGTTGACATACTGGCCGATGGCTGGGTCGAAGTCCCCATCGGTCTGGGCGAAGTCGGAGTGGCCCGCGTCGAGTTCATCGAGCCCAAAAAACCCGACGTCAAACCGCTCCTCCGCGTCGTTGATGGCCGCTATATACTTATGGCAAAGGGAAAGGGACGCTATGAGCTGGCTCTCGATTTCGTACGCCAGCTCCAGACCGAACCGGGCCTGAATATCCTCGACTATCACGTACCATCGGCGGCGGTAACTACCATCGAGCTGCTGATACCCGAAGAGAATCTCAAGGTCGATGTCGAACCACTGCTGGCTGCCTCCACTTCACAGGTCGAAGTCGAAAACGCAAAGGCCACCCGCCTACAGGCTTTTCTCGGCTCGACAAACAAACTCCGACTGAGCTGGAAGCCGAAGACCGAAGCCGCTCCGGAGCTCGAACCGGTTGTTGTCTGCCGGCAGTTCCAGCACATCGATATCACTGAGGCGCTGATAAACTACCAGGTCAAACTGGATTACACAATTCGCCGCGGAACCGTTGACTCTTTTACCATTCAACTGCCGGGCGGCTTCCGCGTAACCGACGTCTCCGGGGCTAACATCGAAAAATGGGATATACAAAAAGCCGCCGAAGAAGTCGGCTCGGCGCCCTGGCAGATACTTACCGCAAAACTTTTCTCGCCCGCAACTAATGCATATACCCTCAAAGTCAGGATGGAACGATTTCTCCAGGAATCCAAAGTCACTATTCCGATTGTTCCTGTTGCGGACCACAAGACGCTCAGGCAAAGCGGCTTGATAGGTATTACATGCTCGCCCCGGCGTCTCTACAGCCTCAAAGACATAAGCAATCTGGCTCGCGTAGATACGGGTAGACTGCCGGACAACCTCCAGAGCCGGCCGGGCGTCACTGCCTACCGGTTTATCGCCACGGATTACAGGGCCAATCTCGAAATTGAAACAACTCTGCCGAGAATCACCGTCAAGCAGTACTGGATGCTCGGCGCCGATAGTGACAGACTCCGATTAAAAGGACAGCTCGACTATAATATAGAACGTGCAGGTGTTTTCGAGCTCCAGATGAATTTCCCGGAGCCCTGGGAAATTGAATCGCTTGGCCCGACCGAGGTGGTTGATGACTATCAGCTAAAGGGCAAAGGAGACCAGCGGCTCCTTCACATACTCCTTCGGAAGGAGCATACCGGAAGGTTGACTCTGCAATTGAGCGCCGCTGCCGACCGGGCCCAGGCTGATGCCCCGGTGGCCTTCAAACTACCCTTAGCCGATGAGAATAACCTGCAGTTGTACCAGGGCCAACTGATTCTCTTGCTGGCGGACCAGTTGCGGGCCGAGGTCCAGCAGCTACAGCAGCTCCAGGCCATCCCCCTGAAGCAGGCAAAGAGGCGCTCGAAAATGGACGGCGTCTCTTCGGTTATGGCATTTGAATTCCGCGCGATAGACCGCCAAAAACCGGCCGGTGCAAGCTTCAAAATCGCAGTCAAGCCCCCGCAGGTCTCAGCAGTAGTCCATCGCCTCGTGGATATTCGCCGCGGTTCCATCGAACAGCAGGCCGTGATTCAGTACCGCATTCGCTACGCCCCCGTCGATACCTTCTACCTGAAAATGCCGCCTGAGCTCGCTGACCAGGGCGTGCGCATAACCGGTGACAACATAAAGGAAAAACCGCGAATCGACCAACTGCCCGAAGACCAGCAAACCAAGACCGATAAACCGGATGCTGAACAGAAACAATGGGCCTATTATAAGGTCGTGCTCCAGTCGGAGGTCAAAGGCCGCTACGAGCTGTCGGTCCGCATACGAGAGAGTTTCCAGCCCGGACAGGTCGGAGAATCGAAAACAATATCAGTGCTGCCCATCCTGGCCGCCGGGAAACTGTCCGACCAGAACGGCTACATAGCAATCGCAAAGGCCGAGACGCTCGCCATCGGAGAACCGGTCACTCAAAACCTGACACCGGCAGACCCCGGCAGCTCCACCGATTTGCCATATAAGCCGCACCGCAGAAGAGCCGCTCTGGCATTTAAGTACGACGTGCCCGAATTTGAGTTATCCTTCTCGGGCGTCACCCAGAAAGAGGCGGTCGTATTCACCACCATTGCCAGCGGCGCCATTGTAGAGCAGGCGCTCGCACGCGACGGCATGCTGAATACACACGTCGTTTTTCTAATCCAGACGGCCAAAGGCGATAGACTGCCAATCACTTTGCCCCCACAGGCCCAATTGACTGCCGTACTCTTGAACGGAGCCGAGGTGCCCGTCGAAATGGGCCTGTCGGAAAATGAGCGAATTGTTCGCCTGCCGCCTTCGGCTGGACAAGTATCAAAATTTGTCCTGGAAATTTCTTATGCCCTCAAGGACGTCGCACCCTCGGACCTGGCCGCGCCCATATTGCCGCCGGACGTCCTCGTGCAGCAGACTCTCTGGCGTCTTTGGCTCCCTGAGGATTACTACCTCCTCGGACACAACAGAAACTTTTCTCTTATCAAACGTCATGAGTGCCTCAATATGCTCCAGACTCTCGGCAGAAGACAGCCGAGTCAGGTTGGCTTCAAACTGCCTGCCCAGGGCAAGGACTTCAACTTCATACGTCAGGGGCCTCCCGGCGGGCTGTACGTTACGATGGCGTCCAAAGAGTCCTTCAGCATCATTATCTGGCTCCTCGTGATTGTCGCCGGCGTCCTTATGCTGAAGCTTGCCGGTTTTCGAAGGGTACTCATCATCGTAGCAGCAGGTTTACTCGCCGCTTTAGTGCATCTTTACCTGCCGCTGCTGATAGTCCAGACCCTGCGAACCGGCGTCTTGGCGGCGATTCTTGTCGTAGTGTTGTGGGTGGGTCAATGGCTGTTCCTGAGGCTGCCCGAAATCCGGAAGAAACTCCCGGCCAGGCCCAGCAAAAAGACCGCTACTGCACCTTCAGCTCCGAAAAAACAAAACGAGCAGCCGAAGCAGGACAAGGAGTAAAGTCATGCTAAAATCCCGTATTCGACCAGCAAAGTTCCCCAATTGCCGAATCTCGGCAGACACAATGGTCCGTTCCAAAGCCGTTGCCTGGGCTTTAGCGTCCCTTGTGCTCGCGGCTCTGGTTTGCCCTGCCTTTGGTGAAGAACGGCTCAGCGCCACCGACTCCGTCTTGCAGCAGCTCTCTGGAGGCGCCGCTGTGTCCAGCCCTGACATCTATGTGCCTTATGAACACCTCGCCCAGTTGATTGACCCGGCAGACAAGGCCATGTTGATGGACCGTGCCGAGTTTGAAAAGCTGCTCGCTGCCGCAGAAGAAAATGCCGGCGAGGCCGACACCCTCGAACTCGGACAGATAATCCTCGCGCACTATGCCGGCACGGTCACAGGTGAAAAACTCGAGCTGACCGG
>JAUWKC010000155.1 GCA_030607345.1 Planctomycetota bacterium
CACGACGCTGACGAGCCTCTGCCAGGTTATCTTTTAGCGACAACTCCGGTTCTATCCGGCCCACACATCGCAGAAGCCCGTAGAGCCGATTGATAAACGGCGTCCGACCCGCCCCCGCCATCCAGCCTTGTTAGCCGAAGTTGTAGTGTTTTTTCACGGGTTCGTGTACCTGCCAGGTGCATTCGAGGTCCTGGGGGAAGACCACCATATCGCCCGGGCCGAAGCTGACCGAGTCCTTCCCGTCGGTGATGCTGACTTTCCCTTCAAGGACCAGGCAGGTTTCCTTTTCGGTATAGGCCCAGTCGAACGTGCTGGGCTGGCAGGTCCAGATAGGCCAGTTTTTGCAGGTCTGGGCCTCCTCATCGGAGGGCTTGCGGACAGTTATATCCTTTACCGTGGGCATAATCTCCTTCTTTCTTCAAGCATCGGTCTGGTCGAATATCTGTTCTTTAGTTTACGGCGAGCAGATTATACAATAATTGCAGGCATTTTTGAATATGCCGTTTGAACTTTTCCCGCGGGGCGCTGTAAAATAGCATTGTGTGGTACCGCGTTGGCAGGATATGGACCGTGAAACAGGAACAGTTAGAGAAACTCAAAGACTGGTTTGATGGTTACGTGGCCGGCTTTTACGGCGACGATGGGTACGTTAACGCCAATTTGAAATTGAAGGAGGACCACAGCCGCCGGACGCGCAGGGAGATGTTGTATCTGGCTGAGCAGTTGGGCTTTGATGCCGGGCAGAAACAAATAGCTGAGGCCATAGGCCTGCTCCACGATGTCGGCCGATTTGAGCAGTTTGCAAAATATCGAACATACAACGACCCCAGAAGCGTAAATCATTGTCTGCTGGGCCTGGAGATTTTGCAAAACGACCGAGTGCTTGATGGGATACAACCGGATGAACGGGAGCTGATTGAAAAGGCAATTGAATATCACGGCCTCAAAGAGCTCCCCGGCAACCTAAACGGCCGGTCCCTGCTGTACTGTAAACTGATACGCGACGCCGACAAGCTGGACGTGTACTATGTCGTGACAAACTTCTACCGGGCTTACAGGACCAATGCGGAGCAGTTTGTGCTGGAAGTGGAATTGCCCGATGAGCCTGGCTACTCGCCGGAGATTGTTGAGGACATTTTGCACGGACGGAGAACCGACTACGTCAGGCTGCGGACGCTGAATGATATGAAGCTTTTGCAGCTTGGGTGGGTCTTTGACGTGAATTTTACAGCGACGCTCAAACGAATAAGGAAAGCCGGTTTCCTCGAAGCGATTTGCGAGACGCTCGGCGCCGATGACGACATCGAAAAGGTGAAAGATAAAGTTCTTGGATTCGTTCATTCTCAGATAACAGAAGCTGAAGGCGACAAGTCAAATGCGAAGGGCAGGTGAATTCGCGCTTTCGCAAGGATAAGGACATCGGACGAAACGAAGATTTTGGCTGGAATAAAATAAGGGGAAGTGGTGCCATGGTTGAGACAGTATTACAGACAAATATAGCAGGGGTCGAGCCGGCTCGCGGCAAGGTGCGTGACATATATGACCTGGCCGATAAGCTGCTGATAGTGGCGACCGACCGAATAAGCGCGTTTGATGTGGTTATGGCCAACGGTATACCTCATAAGGGCACGATACTAACGCAGATTTCACTGTTCTGGTTCAACTTTCTCAGTAAGGATATTGACCATCATCTCATCAGCGACGATATCAGCAGCCTGCCTGAGCCGTTTTGCAATTATGCTGAGCAATTAGCCGGTCGGAGTATGGTCGTCAAGAAAGTCAAGGTCCTGCCGATAGAGTGCGTGGTCCGCGGCTATCTGGCCGGGTCGGGCTGGAAGCAATACCAGACCGACGGCACAGTGTGTGGGGTGAAGCTGCCGCCGGGATTGAAACAGTGCCAGAAGCTGCCGGAGCTGATATTCACCCCGGCTACCAAAGCCGAGCGGGGAACGCACGATGAGAATATCAGTTTTGAAAGGTGCGTCGATATTCTTGGCGCCGAAAGGGCCGAATACGTGCGCGACAGAAGCCTCGATATTTTCCAGACAGCAAGTGTCTATGCCGAGAGCAAAGGCATAATCCTCGCCGATACTAAGTTTGAGTGGGGGGTAAGTGACAGCAGTATTATTCTTATTGACGAGGTTTTGACGCCCGATTCTTCGCGGTTCTGGCCTGCCGACAAATATGAGGCAGGCAGGGACCAGGAAAGTTTCGACAAGCAGTTCGTGCGAAATTACCTGGAGAGTATCAGTTTCGATAAATCCGGTCCCGGCGTTGAGCTGCCGGACGATATCAGGCAAAAGACCAGTGAGAAATACATTGAAGCCTACGAGCAACTGACGGGCAAAAAGCTCGATGGCTAAGTGCCTCCGAGCCCAGTGTCTTTGGGAATAGCGGATGGGTAATGAAATCAGCCAGACACCGGACCGAAGACGGATGCACGAGCGTGCCGTTCTGGTGGGTCTAATTGCTGTTGTGGCCGGCGTTGTCTTGGCGGCGCATTGGCCGGTGCTGTCCTGCGAAGCACTTTCGTGGGATGATGAACAGTATCTTCTCGAGAATAAGCTGGTCAAGCAGCCGGGTTGGGAGTCCGCCAGGAACTTTCTGACTGAGGTACTTTATCCCTCCACGGTGCGGGGATACTATCAACCTTTGGCTATGATATCGCTGATGCTCGATTACGCCGCCGGCGGGCGAGTGGAGAATCTGATGCCGTTTCGTCGCACAAGTCTTTTACTCCACGTGGCCAACAGTGTGTTGTTGGTGGTTCTGTTATATTTGTTGTTCGGTGACGTGCTGGTAGCTGGGATGGTGGGTGTTGTTTATGGTGTTCATCCGCTGACGATTGAATCAATCCCGTGGTTAGCCGAACGCAAAACCCTGTTGGCAGCTTTTTTTTGCCTTTGGTGCCTGATTTTCTACGTCCGGTTCTGCCGCAGTGCGAACATAAAATCCTACCTTGTTTCCATCCTGTTCTTTGTGCTGGCACTGATGTCCAAACCGACGAGTACGCCGGTGCCGCTTCTCATGCTGGTTTTGGACTATTGGCCGCTGAAGCGTCTCAGCAAGAAAGCTATCGTTGAGAAAATCCCTTTCGTTATTATTGCCGGCATTTCGGCAATCATCACGTTTGTATCGCAGAGGAATACTGCTCACGTGATAATGCCGAGCCAGCAGGGCTATCTACAGATTCCGCTGACAATCTGTCATAACATTGTATTTTATCTCCACAAGTTTATCTGGCCCGTGCGTCTCTCGGCGTTTTATCCTTTCCCGTCGCCTTTTACTCTCGAGCACCCGATGGTGCTGGCCGGTGTTATTGGGACAGGCGTGCTGATACTGTTGTTATTGCTCTCTTTGCGTTGGACGCGTGCCTTGCTGGCAGGTTGGCTGTTCTTCTTTTTAGCAGTTTTTCCTACCCTGGGAATTGTCGGATTTCACCCTGTAATTGCCGCCGATAGGCACGTCTATTTGCCCATGCTGGGTTTTCTGCTGCCCGTGGCGGCTTTTCTGTGCTGGTTCCGGCGTGGTTCGGGCCAAAGCTTTGGCCGCCGAGCCGCCCTCGCCCTGGCAGCAGTATTGCTGGTCGGCGGCGCTGAAATCGTCGCCGGCCGGCGCTACCTGGTTTACTGGCGCGATACTGTCACCCACTACGAGTATATGTTGTCTTTCTCACCGGACTGTCCAATCCTGCACAACAATCTCGCGCTCGCACTCGAAAACGCAGACCAAATCGATAAGGCCGTCGAACATTACAGAAAAAGCCTTGAGCTCAAGCCTAATTCCCACGAAGTTCACAATAATCTTGGAAATGTTCTCAGTGACCTCGGTGAAACTGATGCTGCGATTAAACATTACCGTGAAGCCTTGCGCTTGAAGCCAAAGTTTGCTGCGGCTCACTACAATCTCGCGTTGGGCCTGGCAAAGAAAACACGATATGAAGAGTCTATCGCCGAGTATCGCCGGGCCGTACAGATTAAGCCGGATTACACCGAGGCGTGGGCCAATCTGGGCTCGGTTCTGGTCGAAGCGGGCCAGGTTGAGCAGGCTGTCGAGTGCTACGAGCAGGCGCTTGGGCTTGAGCCTGACTTCATAGTCGCCCATGGCCGGCTTGCCCTGGCCCTGGCCAAACTCGGCAGAATAGATGGGGCGATAGAGCACTGCCGCATCGTGCTTGAAGCCAGGCCCGACGACCACGAGATGCACTTTAACCTCGGTTACCTTCTTGAGCTAAAGGGCGAGCTGGACGAGGCAATCGACCACTATCGCAAGGCCGTGGAAATCAGTCCGGATTACACCCAGGCCCGGCAGCGACTGCAGGCCGCTTTGACCAGGCAGAAGACCAAGCCGAAAACTGACCCAGGAAGATATTGAGCATTACGGCAAGATTGTAGCGGCTATGAATGAGACTATAAGAATCATGAAGCAAATTGACGAAACAATCGACGCTCACGACGGCTGGGCAATGGAACAATTGCATAGCATGCCGAAAGAACAGCAAAAGCCTATCACTATCGAAAGCATAGACAGACTACTTAAAGTGCAGCAGCCCCTATTTAACCTGACACACATACTCCTTCTGTTCTGTAGTCATTGCAGGCGTGTCAAGACAACTCAGGATGTGGTCAACAGGCAGTTTCTCCCCGGGTTTTCCAGTGAATGCCAGCTTGAAATAGGTTGGCCAATTCGCGGCGAAATGTCAAGAGCAAATTCCTCAAATCAGGGGGAGGTCCAGGGAACATTGCCGGATTGGCCCTGCAATCGGCTCCGGGACCATCAGGCAGGGCTAAAAAGACCCCTGAGCCCCTGTTCAGAAATTTTGCCGGTCCGGCGAAAA
>JAUWKC010000149.1 GCA_030607345.1 Planctomycetota bacterium
AACTGCAGCAGGCCCATCAGCAGGCCCGGCATAAGGAAACCACCCTGTGTGCCGTAGGTCGAGGAACCAACCACGTACAATGGATAGCCCGTCTTCATGCCGAACAATCCAGGTACGAGATAAAACAGGTAGTGACAGATTAGGGCCGCAACAACCAGGCCCAGCAGGCTCAATCCCAAACCAGCTTCAGAAAGCGTACCTTCGGCAATCGCCATGTAGAAAACGACCCACAGAAAAATTCCCGCATACGCCGGCGCGGTGCTTTTATACCATGGTGCGCGATTCTCCACAGGGTTCGGCGACGCCATTTTCAGATAACTCGGTAGCGCTGCATTACTCATAACTTGTTCTCCTTACTAAATCCCCGCCAGATTCACCCGGCATTGGTTGGAACATACCAGCCGGCCGAACATATAAATAAAGCAAAACTAATCAGCCTTGTCGCTGCACCCGGTGCGAATTGTCAAATAAGTATGGACCACTGCAATCACCACAAAGGCCAGCACGCTATAGCGATGGGTCTCGGCGAGATACCCCTGCCACTCGGTTCCGAAAAACGGCAGCATACTCAAGACAACAGACATAAACACAGGCAAAGCAATCAATAGTATCAGCCAGAAGCAGATTTTGACGCACAGGCCGAAGCCCGGCCAAACCGAATCGCTCGCCGCCGGCTCTCTGCGGCACAGACCTGCCAGCCAGGGCCAGTCGCTTCGATTGAAACAATTGCCCTGCGCCCGGCAAAGAGCCAAAATCGCAACACAGACGGCAAAGGCGCCGCCTGCGGTGACGTGAACCATAAGCAAATAGCCGGAAAGTTCCTCGCCGCATACAAGACGCGGATAAAAACCGGTGACGCCCAAAACAACAAAGCACAAAAGGGCCACCAGGTACACCAGTTTCTTGAGTCTTCCCAGCAGACTCAGACGCTGCTCAAGAAAAAGCAGTGTAAGCAAATATACCAGTTTTCTCAAAATCTCAACCGGGCGCCACCACCGCCTGCGCCACGGATGTACGGCAAGCATCGCGTGTGCCGCTATTGCGCCAAAACTAATCACCAAAACGATTATCGAAACTGCCCGAAACATCTTCTTGAGTATATATCCAATACCGCTACTGTTTCAACTCTGCCAGCACCTTGAAAACGTAACCGAGGGCCTTAAGCCCGTAGAAGACCAGGACCGCCGCCAGAACCCCGCAAGATGCGAAAACAACAACCTTAAGCCACGGACGAAAAACAAACGAAAAAGCAAATGCCTTCATATAAAAAGGACTAATGTCTTGAAATCCGGACATCTCAGCAGTCTTCGACTCACCGGCAATTGGAGAATCGACCTCGACCTTACCGAACACAAAAGGCGCATCGGTTGTGTGACAATCGTCGCAGTCATGAATTCCTAAAGATTGAGCAGCGGGCCTGACATTGTGGGCCATCGGCCAAAGACAGGGCCGACCCGCAGGGTGGTCTTTCTGCTCAACAAGCTGACCTGAGTTATCAATTTGATAGAGACTGCCCCCGCAGACATAAACTGCCTGGCCTTGTATCGAGGCATCGGACGAAAGCAACTCGAGCGCTGCGGCAATTTGCTCGCGGCTAAGACTCGGCCAGTCACCGGTTTGTGGAAGCTGGGCCTCCGTAATGACCTTGCCGACGGTCTGCTTGACGCTCTCAAGCTTGATAGGTGTAACTCTCTGCTCGTTTAGAGTAGCCCAAAAGGCAGGCCAGAACAGCTTATGCGGGGCAATCTTACCACTCGGACTGAAAACAAGCAGCTCACCAGAATATGCCGCCCCGATACCCTGCTCTTCTGCAAAAACAGGATAAATGATATGAGGCAGCGCATCGTCGGACTTGTTGACGCTGGACGTGCCCAGACCGTGCGCCCGCGAGGTCTTGCCGCGACAGGTTTCGCGCTCGGGCCAGGGGCCCGAATGACAAGCGGTGCAGGCGAGCTTTTCAAAGTGAATCGGTGGAATGCCTACGTGTTTTGGCTGCGGCGCGCCTAATCGGCCGGCGTCCGGCGGGGACGAATCCGTGCCCAGGTGACAGCCTTCACAGGTCAGAACATCGGCAAGCTGATTGGCAGAGGCTGAACTCTCGCCTTCGTATCCGCGGGTTATGTTGTGCTCTAAGCCGTGGCGGTGGCAATCCACGCACCGCAGCCCCGCCGCCAGATGCACGTCCTCGTCGGTCGCCCATTTCTCAGGCGCCCGCGTCTTGTGAATGTCTTTATTCGAGTGACAGAAATAGCACCGCTCAGAAGGAACCTCGCGGACGATATCGAACAGTACGCGGTCCTTGTAGCCGAACGTGCCATCGAGATAATCGACTTTTATTTTGTCGCTCATCAAAGCATCGTACGTATCAGGCTGAACCGCCGCAGAGCCGGTCACGTTCGCAAATTCGCACGAGCCTGTTGCCGCCCATCGAAAATTCTGGCGGGCTATTTGCATAGCGTATCCCGTCGTTCCGCCCTGGTCCTGTCCCGGCTGCGCGTTATGACAGCTCAGACAATTGACCTCCAGCTTGCCGGAGACAAACTGTCGCATGAGTTCATCCGGAACATCGCTTTGCAGCTCGCCTGCGCCGCCGCCCGGCGTCTGCCTGCCGAAAAGAAGGGTAAACTGCCACGGGGATATTCCAAGTTCCTCGGGCTTGAACGTCCCGGGCCACGGGCGATACGAAATCGGAATCTGGCTGGCTGTTGCAGCGTCCACATATATCCAAGGTTGTCCCGGCCGACCGGGAGGCACGTTGCCGTCGGGGGCATTAAAGTGCCATCCCCTGCTGATTGTCTCGCAACTGTGACATTCAGCACAACTCTGCCGGAGGGAAAAAGGCTGCGCAGGCTCCTCAAGCGGTCCTATCTTCCACCCTTGTTCGTCAAACAGACTAATCAAATGGACCGGCACGGCCCGACTGCCGTCGCTTTCGTCGCCGAGTTTCGCCCCGGCGGCATAGACGGTCAACGCCAGCACCGGCAGCACAAAAAGCGTTGTTGTCAAAAATCCTTTTCTCAACCTCGTTGCAATTCCTTCAGCACTATATTGTCATCAATCGCCGCATCAGTCTTGAGTTCTTAGTTAAGAATAAGCAACTCAACACTCAACACTCGAAACTAAAATCCCGCACACCGGAATCTCACTCTAAACCTTAAATTCTTCAGGCTTAAAATCCAGTCTCTTTGCCGCGGCAACCGCCTCATTGACCTTGAGCACGGTAACCGACGTTTCGTATCCCACTTCGCCGGGACAATTCAGTTTAGCTTTGCCGCGGACAGCATCGAAAAAGTTCTCAAGATGCGGCTGATGGTACTTCTTTTCCATCGTCACCGGTATCTTGTACTTCGGCGGCTCCGGGCTTTCGCGAGCATCAAGTAAGGACCCTGTCTTTTCCTCGGCTGGACTTTCCTCCGGCTCCAGGATAAAGCCTTTCTTAACCCACGGCATCCATTTCTCCGGCGGCACCCACTCTTCGCGATAAATAGCCGTCCGACCCGAAGATTCCGAAACAAGCAGCGTGGCCTCGTCGCCCATGAAGCTCTCAAAGTATCCCTGGCTGCTGTTGGTGGTTATCGTTTGATAAAACGCTCTGACAGGCCCCTGCCTGGTTTCGTACTCATAAATAACCATTACGCTGTCGTACCACTCGTGGCCCTTCCAGTAGTCAGTGCCTCCGCTGGCAATAACCGTCTTCGGCGCCGCCTCAAGAAACCAGTTGTAAATATCAATTTGATGTGAGCCTAAATCGACGATAGGTCCCCCGCCGAGACCTTTGTACCATCGCCAGTTCCTGAACTGTTTCATCGAAGCGAAACCGTGGTTCTTAAGCTCCGATTCGGTAATGTCGGAACCTTTGGGCCAGCCGCGGTCTTCGCACGCCGCCCTGCTGCGATTCCATTGCCCGGTAACCGTGGTGATGCGGTTCAGCAGCCCGGCCTGTTTTATCAGCTTGTCATAGCAGTAAATATAGCACGGATTGCTGCGCCTTTGATGGCCTATCTGCAGCAGCTTGCCGGTCTCGCGCGCAGTCTCAACCATCTTGCGTGCGCCTTCGACGGTGTTGGACATCTCCTTTTCGCAGTAAACATCCAGCCCGGCCTTGAGACAGCCTATAGCGTGCTCGGCATGCCAGAAATCCGGGGTGGCGACTATCGCCGCGTCGAGGTCCTTCTCCTTATCGAGCATCTCTTTGTAATCGGTGTAGGTATTGTGTTGGTGCTTGTAGGCCTTCAGCCGGAGCGAGGCCCAGTCACGGTTATAAGGCCAGATGTCGCAAACCGCTTTGAACCTGACGCCCGGTATTTTCAGGCAGTCCAGCATAAGCACCTGACCCTGCTCTCCCGCCCCGAGCAGAGCAACATTTATATCATCCGATTTGCCCGCGCGAGCCTGGCCGAAGCTGCTTGAAGATACATACAAGGCCGCTCCTATCGCAGCGGTGGAACGAAGGAATTCTCGTCTGCCTATACCCTTATTCATTTTCACCCTTACCCTTTCATTGCAACGGTCTTATCTTTGCGTTTCGATACCATACGGGGTGGCCGTGGTCCTGGAAGCCGATGTGGCCGACACGCGGCATGTCCTTAAACGCGCTGTTGTACTTGTTCTTCGTCCCATCCGGATTCTTATGTGCTTCGGTCCACAGATTCAAGTCCATATCGATAATGGCCTCGCCGTTCATCACGACGTATATCTTGTTCGCCCTGCAGGTGACGGTGCACCGGTTCCATTTCTCGGGCGGTTTTACCATATTCCTGGCTGGAGCCAGGCAATCATAGACAGCGCCGCAATCATGCGTTCCAGGCTGGCCCACGCTGTAAGAATCGGCGACCTGAACTTCAATGCCCGTCTGGACGGGGTCGCCGATATCTCCCGTGCGGAAAAATATGCCGCTGTTGGTCTGCTTGGTAACCTTGAACTGCAGGTCGAGAATGAAATCGCCGTAAGTCTCTTTTGTCCAGATGTCGCCCCTGTCTTGTTTTGTGCCCTTTCGCGTGAGCACGCCTTCCT